>JBLNAA010000123.1:0-19856 GCA_050259135.1 Methylocystaceae bacterium
CTGACAACCAGTTTATCGACAAAATTAGGCGAGGGAATGGTGACGTAATACCGAAGGCGGCGCTTGCCAAGGCTTCGAGGATCAATCCGCAAAGTCGACGCCCCGAACTGGGGCGAGCTGCATGAGGCAGCGAGAGCGCCGTCAGCGCATGGAGGTGCTGTCGGCGCGGTACCCGGAAAGGCAGGAGACCAGCGGTAATTGTTCCCGAAGCTGCAGGCTGCCACCGTGGTATTTCGCTCGCCAGGCAACAGATCCTCAAAGTACGAAAATATAAATATTTTACACTGCTTCTTCTTCAAGAACAGCACCGACAAACTGACTGTTATAAAGGTCAGCGTAGAAACCGCCTTGGGTCAACAATTCGCTGTGGCTGCCTTTCTCAATAACTTGTCCATGGTTCATAACCAGTATCAAATCCGCATCGCGAATGGTAGACAACCGGTGAGCGATAACAAAACTGGTTCGTTTTTTCATCAGGGCAGTCATGGCCTTTTGGATATAGACCTCAGTCCTGGTATCCACACTGCTGGTAGCCTCATCAAGAATCAGGATCGCTGGGTCGGCTAAAAAGGCCCGGGCAATTGTCAAAAGCTGTTTTTGTCCCTGCGATATATTGGAAGCTTCCTCATCGAGAATCGTGTCATATCCTTCGGGCAGGGTGCGGATAAAATGATCAGCATGAGCTGCTTTAGCCGCCTTTATCACCTCTTCATCGGTGGCACCTTCCCGTCCATAAGCGATATTATCCCTGATGGTTCCGTTAAACAACCAGGTATCCTGCAGTACCATTCCAAAAACACTGCGTAAATCCTCGCGTTTCAGATCGCTTATATTCTTACCGTCAATAGTAATTCGGCCGCTGTTAATCTCATAAAAACGCATCAGCAGGTTAACCAGTGTTGTCTTCCCCGCCCCGGTTGGACCCACAATGGCTATGGTCTGCCCGGGCATGACATCAATATTCATATCTTCGATCAAGGGAGTATCCTCGCGGTAACGGAAACTGACATTTTCAAAGGTTACCTGACCCTGGGGGAATGTGGCCACCCGCGCTTTATCATTATCGGGCAGCTCCTCCAACTCATCCAGTACTTCAAAAACCCGCTCCGCCGAAGCAATGGTCGACTGGATAATGTTTATGATATTGGCAGTCTGCACTATGGGCTGAGTAAACTGCCGGGAATATTGGATAAATGCCTGAACATCACCAATGGTAATAACCCGGTTGGTTACAAAAATACCCCCGACCACGCAAACTAATACGTAGCCAATATTATTGATAAAGGACAGGAGGGGCATAATAATGCCGGATACAAATTGCGCCTTCCAGCCCACCTGATAAAGATCTTCATTGAAATGGTTGAATTTACCGATTGATTCTCCTTCATGGCCAAAAGCCTTAACCACCTGATGGCCGGTATACATTTCCTCGACATGGCCATTCAACTGACCCAAAATTCTTTGCTGTCCTGCATAGTATTTTTGAGAACGGGAGGCTGCCATTTTGGTGACCAAACCTGAGAGCGGCAGAACCACCACATAGATCAAAGTGAGCCAGGGACTGATGGTCAGCATCATAATAAGGACGCCAACCAGAGTAACTACCGCTGTTATTAGCTGGGTCAGGCTCTGCTGCAGGGTGGTTGAAATATTATCTATGTCGTTGGTTACCCGGCTTAAGATCTCACCATGGGTATGCGCATCAAAGTACTTGAGGGGCAACCGGGACAATTTTAAATTTACATCCCGCCGCATATCGTAAACTGTTTTTTGAGCTACTCCTGCCATCACCCACTGCTGGATGTAAGCAAAGAAAGCACTCATAATATAAAGTCCGGCCAGGATTAAAAGAATATGGGCGATGTAATCAAAATCGACTGCTGCTCCCGGAACATGCCGGAACTTCATCATCAAATCCTCAAACAATTTGGTGGTAGCTTTGCCCATTACTTTGGGGCTGACAATACTAAAAACGGTACTGAGTACAGCCATGATAAAAACCATTAAAAGCCTTATCCGCCGCGGCATTAAATAACCAAGCAGCCGTTTAAAAGTACCCTTAAAATCCTTGGCTTTTTCCGCCGGCTGTCCCATCGGCCCCATCGGGCCGCCGCGGGGGCCGCCAGGGCCGAACATAGGTCTATGGTTATCTCTTTTCTCGCTCATGCCAATTCCTCCTCCGAGAGCTGTGAGTACACAATCTCCCGGTATACACTGCAGTTGTTCATCAGTTCCTGGTGGGTACCCATACCGACCATTTCACCATCATCAAGTACAATTATACGGTCGGCATCCATAACCGTAGCTACCCGCTGGGCGATGATCAAAACCGTTGAATTAACAGTCTCCTTTTTCAGGGCTGCCCTTAATCGGGCATCAGTTTTAAAATCCAGGGCCGAGAAGCTATCATCAAAAATATAGATCTCGGGACGGCGTACCAGGGCTCGGGCAATGGAAAGCCGCTGTTTCTGTCCGCCCGATACATTGTTTCCGCCCTGCTCAATAAAGGAGTCAAAACCGTCATTCATCCCGGTGATAAATTCCATAGCCTGAGCCGCACCGGCCGCCTGCCTGATTTCATCAACGCTGGCATCCTGATTGCCATACCTGATGTTGTCAGCGATAGTGCCGGTAAAGAGAACCGCTTTTTGAGGGACTAAACCGATTTTTGCCCGCAGGCTTTCCTGTGTTATTTCCCTGACATCGACCCCATCTACCAGTACACTTCCCGCATCTACGTCATAGAAACGGGGAATAAGGCTGATTAATGCCGTTTTACCTGCGCCGGTCCCGCCAATAATGGCTGTAGTCTCTCCCGGGTTGGCGGTAAACGATATATGGCTGATAGCTGGCTGCTCAGCTCCCGGAAAACTGAAAGTTACATCTTTGAACTCCAGGTATCCCCGCGATTGGTCAGCATTTTTCACCTGATCAGCATCTTTAATTTCAGGCATGGTATCCAGCACCTCATTAATCCGGTCAGCCGATGCGGATGCCCGGGGCAGCATAATTATCATCACCGAAACCATGACCAGGGAGATCATTATCTGCATAGAATACTGGATAAAGGCCATCAATGAACCCACCTGCATACCACCATTGTTAATACGGATGGAGCCAAACCAGATTACCGCCACAATGGTAAAATTCATAACCAGCATCATTGCTGGCATCATGGCCGCCATTATTTTGTTTACCCGAATCGCATTATCCGTTAAATCGAAATTAGCTGCATCAAACCGCTGTCTTTCCAATGGTTCACGATTAAACGCACGAATCACCCGGATTCCAGTCAAACCTTCCCGCAGGACCAGGTTCAGCTTGTCCAGTTTAAGCTGCATGAGCCGAAAGAGCGGCAGGGCTTTGCTGATTATGATACCGATTACCATCGCTATTACCGGAACCGCCACGGCAATTACCAATGACAGCGGCCGATCTTCGGAGAAAGCCATAATTATACCGCCAATGCACATCATGGGGGCCATGATCATCATCCGCATAATCATAAAGGTAACTATCTGCAGCTGATTAATATCATTCGTGGTTCTGGTAATCAGGGTAGCAGTACCAAAACGATTAAATTCATGCAGGGAAAAGCTCTCTACCCGTGAAAAAATCTTACCCCGCAGATCTCTGCCAAAACCGATGGCAGTCCGTGATCCCAGGTAACTGACCAATATGGAACAAATCATACCGGCAGCGGCAACCAGCAGCATTAAACCGCCAGTTTTGACTATATAACCGGTATCTCCATTGATAATACCGGTATCAACGATATCGGACATCAAGGTGGGCAAATAAAGTTCAGACAGGGTTTGCAGGAACACCAGTACCAGTACTGCCGCCACTGCCGCTGAATATGGTTTTAAGTATCGATAGAGTTTGATCATTTTTTACGTATTCTCCTTCTCCCTAAGCCGATCCAATGCTGATTTGATATATGAAAGGCCTTCAATTACGGCCAGAGCCTGCTCTTTGGGAACATCTGCCGCCAATTCATTAATCCGCTTGCGCACGTCCGTACGTACCTGAGACAGATACCCTCCCCCGGTCGGGGTGAGATGCAGGTGAAATAATCTCTGGTCGGCTGCATCCTCTTTTTTCTCCACCCATCCCCTTTTTTCCAGCTCACTGATGGTGTTGGAGATATGTGATTTGGCGATACCGGTTCGTCTGGCCAATTCACTTATGGTGACACCGGGATCATTGTCGATCTGCCGGGTGATAGCTCCCATGGCAATTGAAATATCATGTTCAGCCAGCACGTCCTTAACGAATTTACCGATCCCCCGGTTTACATCCCGGAGCAGATCAATTAGTTCTTCATTGGTCGTAGGCAATTACCTCACATCCTGTTCTCCAAATAACGTTCTCACCAGAACAAATTTATTATAGGCTCCGTTCGTGGGAGAGGCAATGGTATATATGGGAAAAACAAATCATCCCCCCCCAAACGGGAAGGGATGACCCAAGGCAAACAATTCAATTATTAAAATCTAGCTGATGCCCAGCTAGAACAGGGTAAAGCGTTTGCGTAACACCCGATATTCCAGATAATATCCCAGCAGTACCAGCCCAACCAAGCCGACAAAGGCAGTACGGGTAAAGATCAGGCGTTTTTTAAGCTGGGTCACCGTCTGATCACGCTGACCGACAAAATCGAAAATACTCTCTTTTTCGCGGTGTGCGCGATCCAATTCTTTCACCAGCGAATCACGGTGATCCTGTAAGCGATAGTACTGTTTATTGATATCGAGGCGGTCTCGATACATCTCTTTGATCTGCTTTTCCTGATAAAAAACCGTAGTCGAAGGAGATGCGGTTTTTATGACTGCCCAGGGGACAACACCCAGAGTGCCATAGGGGCTGGACAGATTGTTGAAGGTACAGATCGTGGCGGCCAGATCAGTAACCTTTAATCCATCCATTTGGGTCTCGGTTTTTACGGCCGGTGATTTAATAATAATCGGTACCAAGTCAGAATTGCTGGAACTACGGGCAGATGTAACTACAAAAGTACAGTAATCCAGCAAACCGATTGCCTCTATCCGATGAAAGAGATACCCAACTGCCTGCTGACTGTAGTCCAAGGCGACATAATAAGCTTCTTTATCATTATGCTGTAAAGCCTTGCGCGGCTGACCCAGATAAATATAGGTCAGAAATGGCTTTTCCCGATTAAAGACGTCAACCGCCCGTTTCATTACTTCCAAATCATTTTTTTCCGTAACTTTTAAATACTGCCGGGAACCGTGTGAAAACCCCTTAAGTTCGCCGCCGCTGCTGTCGACGACCAAAAAAGATTTATTGTGTTTGCGTAAAATATCAAACATTGATTCCGCATCTACTTGTCCGTCGCGGGCATTTTTAGCCCCATGATCTTCAGGATTCCGGCCGGTTATCAGCGAAGCTTCACCGGCAGCCAGATCATTGGTTCGTACGGCTACGCTCTTTTCACTGATTACGCCTTGCTCAGCCAAATTCTGCAGAGACCCATATTTAAGCGCCCCATAAGCCTCTGAACTCAGCCCGTCAATACTGACCACAAAAATATACTTGCTCGCTGGTAAGGGTGGCTGCGCAGCAAGCACCGTCCCCATCGGTAAAACACCGCTAAATAGCACGGTTACGATAAAACAAGTCAGAAAACGCCAAAGCCTCATCGCCGCTCCCTCCAATCCTCCTGTAAGAAAGATATACTCGGAGAGCGCGGTGAATATGTAGGGTAGTTCTAATAACGACCACTGCGGATGATGCTGTAAATAAGAAACATCCCCAGTACCACGGCGAAGGAAAATCCAACTACCACCGGTGAAATTCCATGCCAGCTGACAGTGTGCCCCTGCCGGACTAATAATGAAGTGCCCATAATGATACTTCCAGTAATAATAGCCAGAGAAATCCGATTGGCAATAATGTCCATGGTGTTGATGAAGCGGCGTAAATTACTATGTTCCAACCGGATTTTCAAATCCCCTTCTTCCAGCTGACCCAGCAAGGAATTGGCCTGCCGCGGGAATTCGTTTAGCAAGCGGACACTATCCATAAATAGATCACGTAAATCATCCCCCAGCCGGGACGGATTAAGTCTTCCCATCACCACCCGGCGGGCCAGCGGTTTAGCGATCTCCACAATCGATAAATTGGGGTCTAAACGGGTAATCAACCCTTCCACCGTCATACCCATTTTGGCTACCAATGACAATTCAGCGGGTACTCTTATCTGATGCTTCATCGACACCTCGATCAGCTCACTGATAGCCTCACCCAGATTAATTCTGGCCATAGGCATACCATAATACTTTCTCTGCAGCCGGGATATATCGCGTCTCAATTCTTCACGATTTATGGGGGCGCCACTGCTGCCGATGTTAATCAAAGTCCGCATTACTCCTGCCGCATCATAGCGCGTCATGGCCAGAACCAATTCTACGGTTTGCTCTTTTATGTACTGATCAACCACCCCAACCTGACCGAAATCATAAAATATAATTTTCTCCCCCGGAGCTACTGCCAGGTTGCCTGGGTGCGGATCGGCATGAAAAAAGCCATGGTCATAATACTGACTGAAGAGTGCTTCTACCATATTGGTAGCCACTTTTTTCAGGTCATAACCAGATTTCTGCAAAGCCGCCATATTGGAAACCTTGATACCGCTGACATACTGCATGGTTAAAACCCGCGGTGCAGTGTATTCCCAGTAAACTCGGGGAATGATAACTCCGGTATTATTTTTAAAATTGTTGTAAAAGGTTTCTGCATTTTCTCCTTCCTGGGCATAATCTAATTCTCCGAGCAAAGCACTGGCAAATTCCTGCAATATCGCCTGGGGTTGGTACAAACGGCCCCAGGCAGTACGTTTTCCCATTTGGACGGCAAGGCGGTTTAATATCTGCAGGTCGGTCTCCACTATCCGTCTTACTCCCGGTCTTTGGATCTTGAGGACCACCTCTTCACCATTTTGTAAAACCGCCCGATGAACCTGGCCAATACTGGCTGCAGCCAGCGGTACCGGTTCTAAATGAGAAAAGCTGTCTGGATCAATACCTTCCTCTTTTAGCACCTGCAAGACTACCTCAAAGGTGAAAGGGACTACATCATCCTGCAGTTTCTCCAATTCGATAATATAAGGCAAAGGTATTAAATCAGGGCGAGTGGACACGAGCTGACCCAACTTAACAAAAGTAGGCCCCAATTGCTCTAAAGCCATCCGTAGGCGCTGGGGAGCTGACAATAGGGCAAATTCCTGCTCCTGTTTGCGCCGTCGCCGATAAGCAGTCAGTGAATAACGATCAAATACCAAACCAAAGCCATGGCGTGCCAGTACATTGGTTACTTCCCGAAATCGCTCGGCATATCTGCGATGATGCCACCAGGCCAATTGCATTATGTCTACCTCCCCGGGATGATAATCGGGGTGCCATTTTCAGCTACATAAAAACCCCCCGGGAGCCGGGGGGCACAAAATCAATTAGCAGTTAACCCTGTTGATTTTCCAGGCGATCTAACCGCGCTTTTATTTCATCAAGTTCATCCCGGGATACCAGTCCCATTTCCGTTTTTAAGCTTTGTACATAAGATCTGATTTCTGACATTAACTCCTGGCGTTCCCTTTCTCCCCGGCTTAACATTTCATCCACATAGTCACGGGCTTCGTCACGGCTCATTTCTCCCCGCTCTACCATCTCATTAAAGAAATCCTCAGCCCGCTCCCGAGTTAAAGACAGGGCTCCCAGTCCAAAATACATCATTTTCTTAAGCATGCTAACCATCCAGCCTCCTCCTTTAAACTGAGATATATTATCTCCGTTTGATCAGGCTTCTATTTGCTTCCAGTATATATCGCCAATCCTAAATTAGTCCAATTTTTACCACAGAATAATTTAATATCGATGCTGGTAAAAAACAGTCATTTATCACAATTTTAAATGTGCCGATCATATGCTGGTTTTGACTTTTAATTAAGTTTTTTCACCAGTCTAAAACTAGAACCGGATCAGCGGATTTAGTACATTCTGGTTGCTCTTCCTCACATGTCCATAGCATGAGCGACTGGTGATTATCCCGGTGTTGACGCCGATTATTTCAGGTGTTATCATATTAAATGCGCTTTGGGGTGTAGCCAAGTGGTAAGGCACCAGACTTTGACTCTGGCATTCGTTGGTTCGAACCCAGCCACCCCAGCCATTTTGGACCATTAGCTCAACTGGCAGAGCAGCTGACTCTTAATCAGAAGGTTGTAGGTTCGATTCCTACATGGTCCACCATCTTTAATTTAATAGCTCATTTTGGACCATTAGCTCAACTGGCAGAGCAGCTGACTCTTAATCAGAAGGTTCCGGGTTCGACTCCCTGATGGTCCACCATTTAATTTAATAAATCATTTTGGACCATTAGCTCAACTGGCAGAGCAGCTGACTCTTAATCAGAAGGTTCCGGGTTCGACTCCCTGATGGTCCACCAAAAATAACAAAAAACCCCGCTCGGCATTATGAGCGGGGTTTTTATTGTTAATCTTTAGTACTAGGCCCGATTGTTTTCTGGAGAACCACAAATCCGACATCTTTACTGCATAGATTCAATATCGGCCAAAGCAGCATCACCAGTAATGACTTTATCCAGGCATGCTTTTGAGTAGCATCGATGGTGACTCGTTTATGTATTTTAGTTTTATCCAATACCATAAGATCTTGATAATAAAGAAAGTTAAACCCATGCTTTTTGCCAAGCAATATCAAGTTATTCTTATTAAAATAATATAAATGCGGACTATTAAATTTAAACTGCCATAACCTGATGAGGTCATTGTCATATCCAAACCGAGCAAAATTATTGGCAATACGAAATAAAATACCCGTACTTAATGGAATATTGACAATTATGAGTCCGTTTTCTTTTAATAATGAATAACATTGGCTTATTACCTGATTACAATTGGGTATGTGTTCTAAAACATCATTAAAAACAATAAAATCCAGGTTGCTTATTTCCTCAGGTAAATCATAAGGAAAGAATCCATTGAATACTGTATGTTTCTGGTTGGTATCAGCAATCTCTTTATGTGGTTCTATACCACTGCACTGATAATCATGATTGATCATATCTAAGAACCAGCCATATGCACTGCCAACTTCCAAACCAACCGCCTGTGGAGGCAAATGTCTTTTTAGGTAATCAGTAATGATCTTGAAGTTATGAATTCTTACCTTTTTAAGTGCGTCTTCTCTGGCATCCCAATCAATATTAGCATTAAGCTCAAAATCAAAATCAATACCAGAGGCAGTATATAGCCCACAATTGGGGCACAAATGGATTTCTGACTCTTTATACTTATAAAACTGTTTGAGTTTACTTCTGCAAATCTCACAATGTGTGCTTTCTTGATCCCATTCTGGTTTAAGATCCTCATGTTTTCCATGATTAAAGATGTACTTTTGTAAGTTTTTAATAAGTCCTACCCAGGATGCTTTTTCCCGGGTATATAAAACAGTTCCATCGTTAAAAGATTTAATTTTCTTCATTAGAAAACCCTCTCCCCTTAAACATAATTGTGCCAGAAAGATCCATTAATCTGTACAATGTTTTAAAGAGAAAGGGTCTTTTTTAGGTTTATTTTTAGAATGAGCTAAACTTATAAAGGCGCTCCCGACGGCGAGCTACCAGGGTATCGGGATCAATCGTACACAAACGCGAAAACTGAGCCGTAACTGCTTGTTTAATATCAGCGGTTACCTTTTCCGGATGCTGCTGGACACCGCCGACCGGCTCTTCGATTATTTCGTCAACAATACCGTAACTTAACAGCTCCTGAGCTGTTAATCCAAGGTGACCGGCTACTTCCTGCACTTTGGATGCGTCGCGGAAAAGAATCGCCGAACAGGCCTCCGGTGAAGCCACACTGAATACTGAATTGGACAGCATGATCAGGTAATCTGCCAGTCCAAGTGCCAGGGCTCCGCCGCTGCCGCCTTCTCCAGTCACTACCGCCACTACCGGGACTCTGACCCGTGACAATAGTGACAGCATTGAGGAGATGGCCCAGGCCTGGCCTCGGGCTTCGGCTCCGATACCCGGATAAGCTCCCGGTGTGTTGATCAGGGTCAAGACCGGACGGCCAAATTTTTCTGCCTGCAGCACCAATCTATGCGCTTTGCGGTAACCCTCGGGATGGGGCATACCAAAGTTCCGCAGCAGATTATCCTGGGTTCCCCGTCCTTTTTGATGCCCTAACCAGGTAATAGCACGATTATCAAGCCTGGCCAAACCACCGATCAGAGCCGGGTCATCGCCATACAGGCGATCGCCATGCAGCTCTGCCCACTCATCACACCAGGCAGTTATATATTCCAGCGTAGTAGGCCGATTGGGGTGCCGGGACAACTGTACCTTCTCCCAACCGCTGAGATGCTGGTAGCATTCCTCATGCAGAACATCTATACGTTTAAGCAGACTGCCCAGTTCCTCATCAAGAGGTATGCTGGATTGTCGTGATAATTCCATTAACTCATCTATCCGATGGCGCAGGAGATCATACTCTTCATCTTTAAAACCATTAGCCAATTAGTCCACCTCCCCGGTGCATCTGCAGCAGCCAGGCCAGGTTATCTCTGATTTCCTCACGCTCCAGAACCAGGTCAACCATCCCTTGTTTAAGCAGGGTTTCTGCCCGTTGAAAATCATCCGGTAATTTTTCCCCAGTGGTCTGGGTAATTACCCGAGGGCCGGCGAATCCAATTTTTGCTCCCTTTTCCGCAATGATTATATCTGCCAGAGAAGCAAAGCTGGCTATTACGCCGCCGGTGGTCGGGTCGGTCAGCACAACAATGAACAGCTGCCTGGCTTCATTTAACTCCTCAACCGCAGCACTGGTACGCGACATTTGCAAGAGGGCAAACAGCCCCTCCTGCATTCGTGCTCCGCCGGAAGCAGCAAATACCACCAGCGGCAAACGCTCAATTTTAGCCAATTGCATAGCCTGCAGCAGTTTTTCACCTACGGCGGTGCCCATACTGGCCATCATGAATTTGGTATCCATCACCGCCAGTACCGTTCTATTGCCATCAATAGTGCATTTTCCGGTAACTATCGCTTCCGCCAGGCCGCTTTTCTCACGGGCTATCTGCAGCTTTTCCTGATAGCCCGGAAACTCCAGCCAGTCCTTACCTATCAATTCAGAATTGGTCTCTTGAAAGCTGTCCGGGTCGGCAACTAAATCAATGCGCTGCCAGGCACCCATCGGCTCCCGATAATGACAATTCGAACATTCACATAAGTTTTCCCAGCTTACGTCTTCACTTAAAGGGTTGCCGCAGACCGGGCAAATATCTAGAACCGATGGGACTCGATTCACCTTTGGCGGCCGACTGACTGGAATCTCAATATATTTACGCTTACTTTTGTTAAACATAATTCTCTTCTCTATTGCACAGCGAATAATATTTCGCCGCTGGCTACAGTTTCCTCACCACAAGTGATTTTACATTTCCCCTTGCCCATCTTACCCATTACCCGTATCAACTCAGTGTTTATGATCAGGGTATCACCGGGATAAACAGGTCTTTTAAAACGAAATTTATCAGCCCCGCCGAGAAACGCCAGATGCCCCTGAAAATGCTCATCAGCCAACAGGGCACAGGCCCCCACCTGGGCGGCGGCTTCTATAAGAAGAACTCCCGGCATTACCGGATGGCCGGGGAAATGACCGGCAAAGTAATACTCCTCCGGATTAACCTGTTTTACTCCGACCGCTTTTTTACCCGGCTCCAGCTCCAGCAAATAATCAACGAGTAAGAACGGTTCCCGATGGGGTAAAATATCTTTAACCTCACGCAACGGGTGCTGCCTCCTTTTTAACAACCAGGGCTACATTGTGGCCGCCAAAACCTAAAGAATTAGATAAGACCGCATTTATCCCGCGTTTAGCTGCCTGATTCGGAGTGTAATCAAGATCACATTCCGGATCCGGAGTATTCAGATTCATTGTCGGCGGCACCGTTTGGTTGACTAATGCCAGTACGGAAACAGCTAATTCTACTGCTCCGGCGGCACCCAGCATATGACCGGTAACTGGTTTGGTTGAACTGACAGCTAACTTTGAACTGTCATCACCAAAAAGGATTTTTATAGCTTTGGTTTCCATGGCATCATTGGCTGGAGTTCCAGTCCCATGAGCATTGATATAACCAATTTGGCCGGGAGTAAGGCCAGCATCACTGATGGCGAGCTGCATAGCCCGAGCGGCACCAACTCCTGATGACTCAGGCTGTACCACATTGAAAGCATCACAGCTCATACCATAACCGGCCAGTTCAGCATAAATCCTGGCTCCCCGTTCGCGCGCTTTATCCATGTTTTCAAGCACCAGGATACAAGAACCCTCACCCATAACAAAGCCATCACGATGGAGATCAAAGGGACGGGAGGCCCCAACCATTTCATCATTAGCTGTAGACATTGCTTTCATGGCACAAAAGCCGCCGATCCCTAAAGGGGTAACTGAGGCATCTGTCCCTCCCGCCAGCATCATATCTACGTCGCCCCGTTCAATCAGGCGCATCGCTTCCCCGATACTGTTGGCTCCGGTGGCACAGGCACTCACGGTACAGCCACATGGTCCTTGGGCTCCGGTCAGGATAGCTATCTGTCCAGCAGCCATATTCGGAATAATCATCGGGATAAAAAAGGGATTAATCCCATTCCAGCCTTTATTAAGCAGTGCCTGGTGATTGCTTTCGATCGTAGCCATCCCACCGATACCGCTTCCGACCCAAACGCCGCAGCGCTCACCGAGATCGGCGGTTGCAACCTTGGCATCTTCCAAAGCCGATAGGGCGGCTGCACAGGCATACTGCACCGACGGATCCATTCGCCGGGCTTCCTTGCGCGGCAGATACTGGCCGGGATCAAAATCATGTATCTCTGCTGCGATACGGGTCGGAAAAGTAGAAGCATCAAAGCGGGTAATTAACCCAATTCCACTTTGTCCCTGCACAATATGCTGCCAGAATTCTTCGATTCGTCTGCCCACCGGGGTTATCAATCCAATACCTGTGATCGCTACTCTAATTTTTTTCATGGTATCCCAATCCTTTAGGCCGAGAGCATTTGCTCCAAGTAATCTACTACGTCCTTAACGGTTTTCATATTTTCGGCCACTTCTTCCGGTATCTGCAGCTCATATTTTTCCTCGAGCAGCATCAGCATTTCCACGATATCCAGGGAACTGGCGTCCAGATCATTATTAAAATGAGATTCCAGGGTAACTTCTGCCGGATCAATATCCAGAATTTCCACGATAACTGCTTTAACCGTTTCAAATACGCTCATTTTTACATATCCTCCTTTGTACTAATTAATCTTCAGCATTATCTATGATTACCCTTACTTAAAGGGATAATCCGCCATCTACTTGTATCACTTGCCCGGTTATATAGGCAGCAGCCGGCGAGGCCAAAAAAGCAGCCAGGGCGGCGATATCCTGGGCATTACCCAGTCTACCGACAGCAATCTTTTCCTTGATACTGGCAGCGGCAGCTTCGTTCATGCCGCGGGTCATATCAGTATCGATATAACCGGGGGCAATGGCGTTAGCGGTGATGCCCTTGCCGCCATATTCTTTGGCAATGGTACGGGTAAATCCAACCAGTCCGGCTTTAGCAGCAGCGTAATGGGCTTGTCCGGTATTGCCGGCAATCCCCACCACGGAGCTCATATTGATGACTCGCCCATAGCGTGATTTCATCATCGGTCGCAATGCCTGACGAGTACAATAAAAGGCTGAGTTTAAGTTGGTTGCCAGCATTTCGTCCCACTCCTGGTCGCTGATGCGCAGGAGCAGCTGATCACGAGCGATACCGGCGTTGTTGATTAATACCTGCAGGCTGCCCCAATGCTTTACTACCTTATCAATCATCTGGCGGCATTCTTCGGCAGCTTTGACATCCGCCGGCAAAGTAATAGCTTCACTGCCAGTATTAACTATTTCCTGGGCCAGGCTTTCTGCCTGTTCATGATTGCTCAGATAATTAATTCCTATTTTCCAACCCTGCCGGGCTAATTCTAAAGCACAGGCCCGGCCAATACCACGGGACGCCCCGCTGATAACTGCTACCCCGCCTAACATAAATCGTTCACCTTCTTCAGTAACTGTTCCAGGCTCTCCTTATTGCCCACCGAACCCAGCACCTTTTTACGGTCAACCCGGCGAGCTAGCCCGGCTAATACCGAGCCGGGGCCAACCTCAACCACATAATCAACTTCACCCATCATTAAGCGCAGACTTTCTTCCCACCGTACTGGTGAGTAAAGCTGGGCAATCAACAGGCTTTTAATTTGATTAAGGTCGCCCACCTGAGCACTAACATTATTTATAACCGGAAATGCCGGTGATTTAATCGTCAATTTTTCAATATGCGGTGCTAATTTTTCGGCGGCTGGCCGCATCAACCGGCAGTGGGAAGGTACACTGACTGCCAGTCGGGTCACTCGGCCGCCGGCATCAATGAATCCGCTGCTGGCTGCCTCTACTGCTTCTGTATATCCAGCAACCACCACCTGTCCAGGACAGTTAAAGTTAGCCGGTTCAATCCCATACTGCTCACAGACCCGAACTACCTGCTCGTTGGCTAATCCAGAAACCGCCAGCATAGCCCCTTCACCCTCAGCTACTGCTTCCTGCATCAAACGGCCGCGTATTGCCAAAAGCCTGACTGCATCTTCAAATGCAACCGACTGAGCCGCAACCAGGGCAGAATATTCACCGAGGCTGAGTCCGGCAGCGATTACCGGTGAAATTCCTAGATTTTTTAATACTTCAAGCACCACCATACTGGCAGTCAAAATGGCCGGTTGTGTCACTTCAGTACGACTCAGTTCCTCACTGAGACCCTTAAAACATATGGATGCCAGATCATAACCGAGAATATCGTTAGCTTCTTCAAATTTTGCTCGAGCTTCAGGATAGGTATCAGCCAGATCAGCTCCCATCCCGACATATTGCGCTCCCTGCCCGGGAAAAACAAAGCCCAGTTTAAGCATGGGAGGTACACCCCCATCCATTTAAGATCGCCTTCGCTTCCTGCATCACTCGCTCAACGATCTCACTGGCAGGTTCAATCTTATTAACCAGTCCGCAAACCTGCCCGGCCATCACCGTACCATAATCGACATCACCTTCGATGGCAGCTTTCGGATAGCGGCCAATACCCATTCCCTCCAGCACTTCCTTTGAGGTGCCATCTCTTTCAGCGGTCAAATATTCACGGGTAAATCGATTATGCAAAGCCCGTACCGGGTGAGCGGTAGTCAATCCGCACATAACCGTATCACGATCACCAGCCTTAATTACTCGTGCCTTATAATTAGGATGAACCAGACATTCCTCACTGCATACAAATACCGTTCCCATTTGGATGCCCTCGGCTCCCAGAGCCATAGCTGCTACCATACCGCGGCCATCAGCAATTCCACCGGCAGCCACTACCGGTACTTGTACGGCATCAACCAGCATCGGCACCAGACACATGGTAGTCATCTCTCCCATATGTCCCCCTGATTCCATCCCTTCCGCAACGATAGCATCTGCTCCCAGGCGCTCCAGGCGGCGGCCTAGAGAGACTGAAGAAACTACCGGAATAACCGTAATTCCTGCAGCTTTAAAACGCTCCATAAACCGACCCGGGTTTCCCGCCCCGGTGCTGACTACCTCTACCCGCTGAGCAATGATCAGATCAACCATCTGTTCCACATAGGGAGAAGTAAGCATCAGGTTGACACCCAGCGGTTTATTGGTATACTGGCGGGCAATGGTTAACTGCTCGGTAAGCCAGCTGGGATCAGCCCCTCCGGTACCGATAAAACCGCACCCTCCAGCTTCAGAAACAGCAGCCGCCAGACGTCCGCCAGCAATCCAGGCCATTCCGCCCTGAAAAATAGGGTATTTTATTCCCAGCTGCTGACATACGCGGGTATTAAAGTTCATTACAGCCACCTCCCCAGCGCACCAGAGCGCCGCCATAAGTCAGTCCGGCTCCAAAACCGACCATCAATACCAACGATCCGTCAGATATCCGGCCGGTATTAAGTGCTTCAACCAGGGCCACTGGAATGGAGGCTGAAGACATATTGCCATAACGATCCAGATTAATCATTATTTTATCCTCGGGAATACCCATACGTTTTGCTGCGGTGGTTATTATTCGCTTATTAGCCTGGTGAGGTATCAGCAAGTCGACATCTGACCAGTCATAACCGGCCTGCTGCAAAACCCTGGCTGCCACCTCGGGAAGTATCCGACTGGCCCATCGAAAAACCTCATTGCCGTTCATACGAAGATAATGTTCCCCCGCAGCTACCGTATCATGACTGGTGGGAAGCAATGAGCCGCCGGCTTTGGCATAGAGTAAGTCCCGTCCATGCCCATCTGAGCCCAGAGCCGTAGCCAGCAGTCCATATTGATAATCACCCTGGGACAATACTACCGCTCCGGCTCCATCACCAAACAAAACGCAGGTCGATCTGTCACTATAATCTACAATTCGCGACAAAACTTCGGCACCGATTACCAGTGCATGTTTAAATCCCGGAGCCTGCAAAAACTTTTCGGCCACGGAAAGGCCGTAAATGAAACCTGTACATCCGGCCTCAAGGTCAAAGGCCGCAGCCCTATCCGCTCCTAATTCGGCCTGTACAATACAGGCTGTAGCCGGGAATATCATATCCGGGGTTACGGTGGCCACGATGATCAAATCAATATCAGCTGGTTCGATGCCGGCACGTGCAATCGCCTGCCGCGCAGCCGGTATCGCCAGAGCTGAAACCGGGAGCGCCGGGTCAAGTATCCTGCGCTCACGTATTCCGGTTCTGGTTAAAATCCACTCATCAGTGGTATCTACCATAGTTTCCAATTGGGCATTATCTAAAATATGGGGTGGTACCTCACAGCCCCAACCAGTTATGGCAACTGACAAAACCCGTTCCCTCCCCGCTAATCCATGTCGATAAGTGACGAAATGACATATAGGGAGACTATATTATTTTCAGAATATTTTGTCAATACGTTATAATTAGTACTTATCCCTAAATATTCCCAAAAAAAGCAAGCAGTATTATGCATTCATTTGCATAATACTGCTTTAAGATGACTGGATATCCGCATTATTTTTGAGATCTTGTTTTGGTCCTTCCGAATAAACTTGTCATTTTCCGTTTCGAATCACTCACCGCTTCCTGCAGTCGGGTGATCGGGTCTTCGGCCTGCCATACGCTTTTTTCAGTAACTACAGCTATGATACCGGCCAAACGAAACCAGTAGGTCGCAAACCGAAACATAGGTACAAAAAATACTACCCACCAGATTTTTTTAGCCTCCTCCCGTCGCTCTGGTGTTTCCTGTTTTATTGCCACCAGGTAATATAAAAATTCCAGTATCAAATAACAGATATACAAAGCGATAACCGCCGCCATTACCACTCCAATTTTATACCCCAGGAAGTATAAAAAGGGGATGATGAAGGTCCAGGTTAAGCGGGAAAAAGCCAAAGTGTGGTCAATGATCAGCAGGCGTCCAATGTGATTGGAAATAGTGCTGAAAAAGCCCACCTTCTGGTTAAAATAATGGGCTGCCACCTCCAGTTCCCCCCGCTGCCAGCGTAGACGCTGAGCATAAAGTTTGCGGACGGAAGAGATCGGCTCAACATAAGCAATTGCGGTTATTACCCCGCCAATTCGTCCACCTGTGTCTTTGGCTTTCTGGTTTAACTGGAAAGTGAGGTCCGTATCCTCAGAAACGGTCCGTTCCGAGTACATAAATGTTTTATACAGGACATCCCGACGGAAAGCCGAAAATGCTCCCGCCAATGTGAAAATGCTATTGGTGGCTGACTGGTAACGCCGACCAACATTAAAGGCAACCAGATACTCAATTTGTTCACAATAATGAACAATGTCTATAAACTCGGTTCCTTCATTCATCTGCTTATCAATTTGGATTCCGCCGGTAGCTGCGATTAAGTGGGGATCAGCTTCAAATGCTGCCACCATATTGCGAACTGCCTGCTTATCCAGCCAGGCATCAGAATCAACATTTAAGACATATTGCCCTTGCATCATGTAAATACCAGCATTAAGGGCAATTGACTTACCTGCTTCATCCATATTGACCCAGTTCAGATAGAGACCATGATGTCGACTTTGAAATGATTCATAAACAGAAAAGCTATTGTCCGTGCTTCCATTGTTAACACAAATAACCTGCAATCGATCCAGGGGGTAATCCTGATTATACAGTGAGTCTAAGCACTTTCTCAGAGTACCCGCTGAATTATGAACCGGAACCACTACCGAGACCAGCGGGTAAAATTCCAGCTCTTTGCCCAACAGATCACGATTAGGATCGGGCACCCATAACACCAGTATTAAATAAATTATTGCCGTTGATACATCAACTACCAGCGGGGCTAACAACCATATCCCCCAGAAAAAAAGAAAAGCGATTCCCCGTTCCAGGAACATCTCACTCATCGTTATACCGCTTTCGTAACCGTTTTAAAGTCACCCGGGTGAATATATACCAGTAAAGCACAATTACCAGAAGGAAAAAGACCAGCCGGCCCACCAGGGTATGTGATATGTACATGGCATCACGGCCAAAGGTATCAATATTAACCACAATTACCAGCAGCCTGATTAGATTAACAGCAAAGAGACCTAATAAACCGCCAACACTGTAAATCAACTTTTCCTTAATTGTCAGTAACGGGTAAAAGAGTAACAGTCCCAGTAGTACGCAGGCTTCCAGAATACCTGAACATTCAATATCAATGTTGATACAAGTCCAGGCATTTTCCAGCTTCATCATCACCAAAACAATGCCCGGTGCATTGTCAAACAGATAGGTAGGGATGTTAATTAACGCTAAAACATAATGCAATACTAAACCAGTAACAGATTCTATCGCATATTCAACTGGTGAGGACCGCAGCAGCAGGATAGCCATTATCGTAAAACCGACCGCTCCCCAGATGTAATAAAATACCCAGATACGACTGCGATAAAAAAAGAACGTAATCAGCAGCCAAATTATAAATCCAATTATCCAGCCCATAACTTACCACGTTTCCATAAAATAAATACTGCTGCAACTAAGCCGCCAAATAATAAGTAAAGCCATCCCCATTGCCCCAGGATCGGTATTGGCGACCACTGGATATCGCCCTGATCAGGAACCCGGTCGATAATGTCAAAATCATGGTGTTCATATTCATGTCCATTATTATCATGATACTTATCTTTATCGTTACCATTCTCGCCTTCATCAAAGTCATACATAAACCCGGCTAAGTCCATGGTTACGGCATACATGCGTATCGACTGCCCCATCTGTATTCCAAGGTCGTCCATCGGCACATAGAACTCCCACCGCAAAGCGCCTTCACGATAAGATTCCCCCCACTTCCCGTGGTAAAAGCTGACAAACTGCGGTATGGAATTACGTCCATATCGGAAAACCTCTACATCCACCTTGGAATTATTATTAAGCGGGCGATAATGAACCACCGCGAAACAATCTCCCCGATCGCGATAACCCCCATTATCATTAATATCAAAAAAGACGGTGGTATCAACCGTCGGGCTTAATGCTCCGTCGTAGCGCTCAAACTTGAAATATAAATTATCATCATCCGCGTTATTAGCCCAGGCAAAATCAGCTATGTCCCAATAATCGATTATTGTATCACCCTGGGGATCAGTGATATGGGCCTGCTCATCCCAGTCCGCAAACTCTCCATCCATTACAATGTCTGCCCAGGCAGGTGAGGCAAAAACCAAACAAAACATTGACACCACAACCACCAGTA
>JBLNAA010000124.1:0-3737 GCA_050259135.1 Methylocystaceae bacterium
CTGCAAACACCGATCGGTCCTTTTTCAGTATATTGAAAGGTTATGCCGGCAACACAGATATAATCGATATAAGCTTTAAGAATAGCCGGAATACTTAGATTCCAAAGTGGCTCGGCAAAAACATATTTATCAGCCTCCAGGAATTGAAAGGCATATTTAAAAACGGGGTGATTGCGGTCGCTAATAACCTGTCCCTTGGACGCAACTATCTCGGCACTTATAAAGGCGATACCTTCTTGATATAAATTCAGGGTGATAATCTCATCCTGGGGGTGATTTTGCTTGTATACCTCGATAAAGCGATCCGAAATGCGAAAGGTTCTGGACTGGTCGTTTGGCTTGGGATTGGCTTTAATATATAGGACTTTGCTCACTGGATGTACACCTCCATACATTATTAGTAATAGCATTTCCTCCGGCGTTCTTATTATCATGATGAATATTGTCTTGACTATACTTTAGTTATCCGCATATTATGTACATATGAACAGCTGTTCATATGTTATCGGGAGGTGAGCACGGAATGAATACTCTGGCTAAAGAAAGATCAGCCGAAGCCTTCAATCGACTGGCGTCATCTTATGACCATACCATCTATGGTAAATATTCAGCCAGGTTATACCGCAAAGTCTTAGCAAAGATTACTATAAAGAAAGATTCGGCCATTCTGGATCTGGGATGTGGTACAGGGAAACTCCTTTCGCTCATTACTGCCCCGGAGGTTAGATTGGCCGGGGTAGATATTGCTCCGGGCATGATAGCTGAAGCCCGACGTAAACTGGGTACTGGGGCGGATTTAAAGCTAGGGGATACCGAAGATTTGCCCTGGCCGAACCAATCTTTTGAATGGGTGGTTTCCACTTTATCGTTTCATCATTATCCTAATCCGGTTGGCGTTCTGAAAGAGGCTGCCAGGGTAGTTAAACCACAGGGAAAAGTCATTATTGGTGATGTTTGGCTGCCCACTCCATTAAGGCAGGTAGTTAATGGTCTGGTTTTTCCGTTTAGCAAAGAGGGAGATGTCAGCATGTATTCCCGTTCTCAGCTTAATCAAATGCTTGACGAAGCCGGACTAAGATTAGTTAGCTGGAAACTTGATCGGTCATTATTCTTTGTCTTAGTAGCGGAACGATAAGAAAGGTTACGGAACCATAGCCTATTTGGTGCCATATTATAAACAAAACAAACATATTAGGAGTGGACATTAGGATGGTTTCCGTAATGATGCCTGTTGATTATGTCAGCCGGTCTTTAGAGTTGAACCTGTTTTTCCTGCGTATTATGAAAGAGCACGCACTCTTTTTAGAGGCAGGATTTGTATGCGGTGATGTACCGCTTATTAAACGGGCCAACAGTTTCAAAGATGAGTTCGATCACTTGCTGAAAGAAGCGGTGGAGCTGGCTAACGGCAATATTAGTGCACCGGTAGTTGAATCTGGAGAAATCGTAACTCCGAGAACAATGGATGCCGAAAAGCAAACCGAAGACCTCTCTTATGTTGCAATTGACACTGATTTGACCGCCATGGAATTAAAACTAAGACCAGGACAGAGTAATCCCAGTTTGAGAAATGCGGTCAGTGACCTCAACAGCAGAGCGATGAGCCTGACCAAATCATTGATTGATTTTAAGACCGAAGTGTTGGATGAGGTTTTAAGCTGTCATTTATTTACCTACAACTTCCCGCTGCTGATTGAGCACATTCGGCGCGAGGCTAGATTCTTCCATAAGCACCTTGAACGTTTACAGGCGGGCGAAGTGATGGACCCGGTAGAGGAAGTATTAATGGAAAAAGCTTTCTGGGATCGGATCATGGCGGAACACTCATTATTCATTGCGCACTACCTCGATCCGACCGAAAAAGCGCTGATAAAGAAAGCTAACTCATTCGCCGATACCTTTGATAAACTGGAAGCCCGGACTAAACGGCAGCAGGAATCCGGCAATACCAACAAATTGAACAGCCTGGTAACCGATGAAATAAAGGCCACCAGGTCAATACAGGCTTTTAAAACAGCGGGCGAGGAATTAATTCTGGCTTGTAAGGTGAGATCGCTGATAATTCCGTTGTTGAGCGATCATGTAGTCAGAGAGGCTGATCATTTCCTGCGCATTCTATCGACTGCCCAATTACCTGCTGCCAAGAAATCAAAAAGCAGTAGCAGGGTAAAGCGGTATTACCGATAAACTCTGGATGAGATAATTCCCTTGCTCCCTGGTGTCGTTATTGTTAAAATCATAGAAGCAAAGGGGAGTAACTTTTTTAGATAGGGTCAACATCCTGGCTTAATCGCCTGGCTCTATCGGTCTAAACACATGACTAAGTGAGACTTTTGCCCGTTAAGGGTAAAAGTCTTTTTTTATGGCAACTGACGCAGAAAGGGATTGGCTATTTTGGTAACGGATGTAGTTTTTATCATTGTAAGTCTGGCATTAATACTGGCTGCCTGCGAACTGTTCACAAACTCGGTCGAGTGGATAGGTAAAAGGCTTAATCTCCATCAGGGTATTATCGGCAGCATTTTAGCGGCAGTAGGTACCGCATTACCCGAAACTATGATTCCCGTTATGGCTATTCTGGTAAGTAAAGGCGATAGGGCCGATCAGGTGGGAATCGGGGCTATTGCCGGAGCTCCTTTTATGCTGGGGACACTGGCTTTTTTTGTTACCGGGCTGGCTGTAATTATTTATTCACTGCTGGGTAAACGCTCCCGGAAAATGCAGGTTGACCTCGATGTGTTTTCCAAAGACCTCACTTTTTTCATACTTATCTACGGAATCGCGGTTCTAACGACTTTTGTCCAATCACATTTTCTAATCAAGTCTATTATCGCCCTGAGTCTGTTAATGTCCTACATTATATATGTCCGCTTGATTATTTCTGAAGACAGTGAGCAGGTTGATGAGGTGGAACCGCTCTATTTGAGTAGATTATTACATGTTAAGACCGGCCTCTTCTGGATTTTAGCCCAGGCCTCGGCAGCCCTGGCCGGCATTTTGTGGGGGGCGCATCTGTTTGTTAACGGTGTCGAAAGTCTCTCTACACTGTTAGGGATTGCCCCCTTAATCCTATCCATTGTTATTACCCCGATTGCGACTGAATTACCGGAGAAAATAAACTCGATAATTTGGGTTGGCAGAAAAAAGGATACCCTGGCTCTTGGCAATATTACGGGAGCGATGGTTTTCCAAAGCTGTTTTCCGGTGGTATTTGGAATTATATTTACTCCCTGGAATTTACACGGGATAACCATGCTGTCTGCGATATTGGCTCTGGTATCAGCAGTACTCAACCTGGTTTGGATTAAGGTTAAAAAGGAAGTAAATCCTTTTGCGCTGATGTTTGGCGGGGTGCTCTATCTGGTTTTTATTTTTTACTTATGTCGGTTTGTTTAGGAGTTTATAAATCATATAAACTAATGGCTATATCAATAATAATGTATAAAATTAGAAGTCAAGGCCAAACTAATTGATGTAAATTTCAAACGTTAATTGGAGGTGCTTTGATGAATCCGACAATGGAAGTAAAATGCGGCGTTGACACCTGTCAGTATTGGAAAAGCAGTTACTGTCATGCCAGCAGCTTAGAGGTCAATCCGATGGGTGACGGTAAGGCACATACCAGCGATGGTACCTGCTGCACCACTTTCGCGCCCCGTTCCGGGATGTAAAGAAATTTCTCTTAAACAAAGTAAACTGATAACCCGTTTGGATCTTAGGGATTCGAACGGGTTATA
>JBLNAA010000125.1:0-13010 GCA_050259135.1 Methylocystaceae bacterium
GTATCGGACAAAAAGACGATCTCATTAAACGTTTGATTGGTCTTCCCGGTGAAACCGTGGCGGTTAAAGATGGTAAGGTATACATTAATGGCAAACCACTTAATGAACCATACCTGACTCAAAAACCTGATTATGAATTTGGCCCGGTCACGGTACCCCCTGACTCGTACTTTATGATGGGTGATAACCGTAATAGCAGCTATGATAGTCATCTGTGGAATACCTGGCTGACCCGGGACCATATCAAAGGTAAAGCATTTGTGATTTACTGGCCGGTTAAGCATATGCAGCTGTTGCCCAGGGAGGTATCTTTTAGTGCGAATACTGCTGGCCAATGATGATGGAATCAGTGCCCGCGGATTGCATGTATTAGCTAAAACGCTCAGTACATTTGCTGAAGTATTTATAGTCGCGCCGGATCGGGAACGCAGCGGTACCGGACACTCAATCACGGTATTTGACCCGATTTGGGTGGATGATTTTGTATCTAAAGATGGCATAAAAGGCTGGGTGGTAGGCGGGACCCCTGCTGATTGCGTTAAAATGGGGATCAGCCGGTTAGTGTCTCCGCCGCCGGATCTAATAGTATCTGGTATCAATAAGGGTGCCAATCTGGGAACTGATGTCCTTTATTCCGGTACGGTATCGGCGGCAGTGGAGGGCGTTATTATGGGCATACCCTCCATTGCTGTGTCATTGACTACTTTTGAACACGACGCTGATTATGATTATGCTGCTCGGTACACCCGGGCTTTGATCAGGATATTAACCAGTACCGGTATAGACAAAAACACTCTGGTAAACGTCAATATTCCTGCCGTAGCTCCAGAGGAAATCAAAGGGACCCGAATAACCCGGTTAGGGTCACGAAGATATGAAAATTTATTCGATAAACATATGGATCCACGCGGTCGCACTTATTACTGGATGGGCGGCGATGTTATTGAGGAAGAACAGGAACCTGACAGTGATGTGGCTGCTAACCAGGCCAATTTTATTTCGGTAACACCTATCCACTTTGATCTGACTGATTATCGGTTAATTGAAGAATTCAAACAGAAATTCAGCCAATATCTTGGTGAATAATTAAAGGTAAATAAAAACATTTTTCAAACAGAAGGATTTTCATTAAGTACGACTAATTAAATATTTTATCTGTGCATTTTTCCGCAACTTGAACAGGAGGGAATTTAATGAAGGTTTACCCCACAGAAAAAGTTCGTAATCTAGCTCTAGTCGGTCATGGAGGCACCGGAAAAACGTCAATTACTGAAGCCATGCTCTATGTGACCGGGGTAACCACACGGCTGGGAAAAGTTGATGAGGGTAATACCGTATCCGATTTTAGCCCAGAAGAAGTGAAACGCAAGATCAGCATCAACACATCCCTGGTACCGTGCGAGTATCGGGATCATAAAATAAACGTGCTTGATACTCCTGGCTTCGCCGATTTCATTGGTGATGTTTATGGAGCCCTGCGGGTAGCAGATAGTGTGGTCTTTGCTGTATCGGCGACTGCTGGTGTTGAGGTTATGACCGAAATTATCTGGGAACAGACCGAGGGAATGCCCAAACTGATTATTGTAAATCGTTTGGATAAGGAAAATTCCGACTTCCACAAATGCGTAGATGGATTGAAGGGAACCTTTAGTGAAAATATTGTTCCCGTACAATTACCGATTGGTTCTGAAGCCAATTTTAAAGGTGTAGTTGACCTTTTACGGATGAAAGCGTTGATTTTTGATCAAAAGACCGGTAAATACACTGAGGAAAATATCCCAGCTGATTTGATGGATGATGCTGAATTGTACCGCCAGCAGTTGATGGAAGCAGCTGCTGAAGGTGATGACGATCTTTTAAATAAATATTTGGAAGGCGAAGAGCTGACGGATGATGAAGTCGTTTCCGGTTTGAAAGGAGCAGTTCGGCAGGGGAGTGCAGTTGGTGTATTTTGCAGTGCCGCTACTCAATTAATCGGTATCAGTTCCTTTATGGATTTTGTGGTCGATTGTGCACCCAATCCTAACGAAGCAGCGGGTAAGGAAATGGCTAAAGAACCATTTGCCGCCCTGGTCTTTAAAACTATTGCTGACCCCTATGTCGGTAAACTGAGCCTGTTCAAGGTTATGGGCGGTACCTTTAAGGTAGACACCTTGTATAACGTTAACAAGGAAAAGGAAGAAAAGATCGGACAGGTATTGGTATTACGCGGGAAGGAACAGCAATCGGTTTCTGAAATGGTAGCCGGTGATCTTGGTGCGGTAGCCAAATTGGTGGTTACCAGTACCGGGGATACCCTGACCACCAAGGCCAATTCGGTAGAGCTGGAAGGCATCCACTTCCCGGCGGCTCTTTATGCCCAGGCCATTGAGCCGAAAAGTAAAGGCGACGAGGATAAGCTGGGTAATGCTCTTTCCCGGCTTAAAGAAGAGGATCCCACCATCTCGGTTGAAAAAACAACTGACACCAAGCAGACCGTGTTGCGTACCATGGGTGAAACCCATGCCGATATTATCGTTGACCGCCTGAAGACTAAATTCGGCGTCGAAGTGGCGATCAAGGAAATGAAAATCCCTTATCGGGAAACGATACGCCAGAGTGTACAGGTTGAAGGCAAGCATAAAAAGCAATCCGGCGGTCATGGTCAGTATGGCCATGTCTGGATGCGCTTCGAACCTTCCTATGACAGTGCTTTTGAGTTCGGTGAAGAAATCTTTGGCGGATCCGTTCCCAAGAACTATGTACCGGCGGTAGAAAAAGGTATTCGTGAATCAATGACCGAAGGTGTATTGGCTGGTTACCCGGTTACTAACCTCAAAGCCATAATTTACGATGGATCATACCATCCGGTCGATTCTTCGGAAATGGCCTTTAAGATTGCTGCTAACCTGGCTTTCAAGAAAGGCGTAGAGATGGCCAAACCGGTTCTGCTGGAGCCGGTCATGAGCGTTGAAGTCATTGTCCCGGAACAGTTCATGGGTGACATAATTGGTGATCTAAATACCAAACGTGGCCGGGTAGCCGGTATGGAATCGGCGGGCAAAGGCCGTCAAAAAATTAAAGCCCAAGTACCTTTGGCCGAAATGATGAAATATGCGATTGATTTGAAATCGATTACCCAGGGACGCGGGTATTACACCATGGAATTCGCCAGTTATGATGAAGTACCCGGCAATGTAGCAGAAAAGATCATTGAAAAAGCCCGTAAGGAAAAGGCGGAAGAGAAATAAGTCAGTAAAAAGGCCCCCAAGATTTTATCTTGGGGGCCTTTTATTGTCAGTATGAGTTGTTTCCTAACTCATGAAATTGGTAAATATCCGATTACCTGGGGGCACAATACCACGGTGGCAACCGGCGGCTTCGGAAACAATCGTCGCTTGTCTCCTTCCTCACTGGGTACCGTGCCGACCGCGCATCCGTGCGCTGACGCCCCTCTCGCTGCCTCCTGCAGCTCACCCCAGTTCGGGGCGTCGGCTTCGCGAATTGTTACTCGAAGCCTTGGTAATCGCCGCCTTAGGTATTATGCCACCGGTTCAGTTATAACCATTATTCAAATTAAACCGGATCTGCTGCGGCTGCGGCTTCTTCGGCATCCTCGGCCTCGCGCACCAATTTCTTCAGATCCATAATGCGATCCTGAGCAGTACGGTTGACAGCTTCATTACCGCCGCGGCGGACTACCGCATTACGGAAATGCTTGAGCGCATCCTCCATTTTATTAAGACGCAGAGCCATTTCTCCCATCAGGCAGCAGAGCCTTTGATCCTGTTCAACTCCTGAATCACGACGGGAATTATAGTAACCATCACTAAAGCCAGCCAGAGCCTTATCGGTCGCGACGAGTGATAACTGCTCATCACCGGCATCTTGATAGAGCCAGGCTAAACGGAGCCATATTTTAGCCAGCCGAACCTGATCAACTTTCATAAACTGCAGGGTCTGCAGATTAAGATAATAGGAAGCCATAACCTGATCCATGGTTCGCGGTGCCGTAAATTTGAAGGGGAATTTGGCCCTGATATCACTCATACCCGCCATTACCAATTTCTTCTGGGCTTCAGTTACCTGATTGTAGTCAAAATTGAGGTTGGAATAGTAGCAATAAGGACAAGACCATACCGCATACCAGAGTGGCTCCACATCGACAAAGTGCTGCCGGAAGTCAGCATCAATATTCTTGACTCGTAGCTTGGAAGAACGGAGCATCTTGGTCTCAAAAACCTGGCCGCACACCGGGCAGGTTACTTTGCGGTCAAAAAGATAGTTATCATCGATGCTGCCGGCTGTAATGTTATATGCTTTATGACCTTCCAAAAAGAGAGATGAATGGATGGGTAGTGGAGCCGTAGCTGGTTTATTAACTGTTTCAGTTTCTGCCTGCAGTAATTCTTTGTGTTCCATTTTAATCTTCTTTATATCATCATTGAGCTGACGAATACGGCCGCTGAGCCCTTTCATAATTCGCAAGGCCATATCCGGCTGTTCGGCCATAACGGTGGAAAAATTCTGAGAATTGATAACAATGACCGTGCTTTCTTCCAGAGCCTGGATAGAAGCACTCCGGGGGAGGCCTTCCAATAATGACATTTCACCGAAAAAGTCTCCCGGGCCCAGTTTGCATATTGAAATGGGGAAGCCTTCAACTCCATTGGTATAAACATGAACCTTGCCGGCCAGCACAATAAACATTTCTGTACCGGTTTCACCCTCGAAAAAGAATACTTCATCAGGGGTATATTTACGTACCGATCCCGAACGAGCCAGTTTAATGATGTCAACCATTTACTATCCTCCATCCCCATAACATAACCTATTAATCATTATAGTTTAAGGTTGTTGGTAATGGAACGTTCTTCCTGTAGGTTTAAAATAATCCATGTTTCATATTAAGATATAGGTATAAATTGTTTATATATTACAGCATAAGGAGCGTATCAGCTTGCCTATTTACTACACCAGCTGTCCACTTGATTGTTTTGATGGCTGCCGCCTAGCAGTTGATATTGAGGCGGGTCAGGTAAAAAATATCACCGGAGACCGGGAGCTTCCTACTAATGGATTTATCTGTGCCAAAGGGAGAAGCCATATCAGTCGTTTGTACAGTGAAGTCAGAATAACACACCCTTTAGTTAAAAATGATGATCATTGGCAGCCACTGTCCCTCGATAACGCTCTTAATATGTTGGCTGCAAGGATTTCACATGCCATAAATGATTATGGCAGCACCTCGATAATGCATTATACTGGTTCCGGTTCTGCCGGCTTCCTGCATGATTTAAGCCTGCGCTTTTTCAACAGTCTCGGCGGACCGACCTTACCAGAGGGAAGTATTTGCTGGGGCAGTGGGCTGGCTGCCCAAAAATTTGATTTTGGCAGCCTGAAGGCGCACACCTGGGATGATCTGCAAAATTCTAAGCTGATAATCTTATGGGGGCGTGACCCGCATACAACTAATCCGCATATTTGGCCGTATATCCAAAAGGCTCGGCATAACGGCAGTAAGCTGATGGTTATTAATCCCTTATTTATAAAAGCCAGCGCTACTGCTGATTATGTTCTGCAGCCTAATCCAGGCAGTGACGGGGTTCTGGCGCTGGCGATGGCTCAGGTAATTATCAAGGAGAATCTCCAAGCCCAGGAATTTATTAATCGTTATTCCACCGGGTATCAGGAGTTTGCAACTCTGGCTGGCAGTGTATCGCTGGAAGCAGCAGCTGCCATTACCGGAATAACGATTGATAACATAAAAAAAGTTGCCCATCTGTACGCTGCAAGTAAACCCGCAGCGATTATATTCGGTTTCGGTCTGCAGCGCTATGCCAATGGTGGGCATACCATACGCTATATTGATGCCCTGGCTGCCTTAACCGGTAATATAGGGATTACTGGCGGTGGGGCCAGCTATGCCAACCGGGTCTGGGATCAGGATGTGAATGATATTAATGGTTCCGAGTTCGCTGCAGCTGAACGGACTATGCCCATGAATAAATTGGCGAGTTCTTTATTGGCAGCGAATGATCCTCCCCTACAAATAATCAATATCAGCCGCGGTAATCCGGTCAATCAGCATCCTGACAGCCAACTGATGAGAAAGGCCTTACAGCAAATACCGCTGGTGGTTGTTACTGATATGTTTATGACCGATACAGCCCAGGCAGCTGATTTGGTGCTGCCCATCACTTCATTCCTGGAGGAGACTAATTTATTGATGTCCTCCTGGTATCCCTATCTTCATTATTATCGGGCTTTAGTAAAACCGCCCGGTGAATGTGTACCTGAATATGAAATATATCAGCGTCTGGCTCATATGATGGGTGTTCCTGGGTTTTATTATGATAAGCCAGATGATTGGATTAAATGGATTATTTCACCGCTGACTGATAAGTATGGCTTGACGTTAGATGAACTCAAAACCAGACCCTGGCGTCATCCGCAAACCATGGAGATTCCCTGGCAGGATTTCCAATTTGCTACCGTGGATGGAAAGTATCATTTTTGTACGCAGTTGAATATCAGTACCCACAGTGTACCTGATAGTGAATATCCCTGGCGTTTAATGACCCCTCATCGGCGTGATCGCATGCATTCACAGGGGTTTGAGCTTGATAAAGGAGTTATAACGATTAAAGTTAACCCGGCGGCTGCTATTGAAGAGGGTCTCAAAGATGGGGAGATGGTCCAGGTCATAACCCCTGATGGTCAGCTGACTGCACAGCTGGTTCTTGATCAGCAAGTGCTGAGCGGGGTAGCAGTAATTACTCAAGGAAGCTGGATCAGCAACGGGGGAGGGGTTAATCAGCTTACCGGCGAGGTTAATTCTGATATGGGCAATGGCACTCCGTTATACGACTGCTGCTGCCGTCTACAGGCAGTTTAACCCGCTTGGCGAGCCGGGCGGGAAAGCTTTAATAACTCATTATAGACATGCTGGTAGGCAAAGCTGTTGGCCAGTGTTAGACTGATGGGGTAAACATGGCCGTGAACGGACACCCTGGTTTTTATGCGATCGGGGGTCAGACTTTGACCGGATAAGATCAGCTCCGCGATTTTCAGGCTGTCAACGGTGGTTGGTAAATCTGGGGCAATACCTATTTTATTTACCTGTCTTCCTAAAGGGGTACGATACTTTTCACAGGTAAGTTTTAATACCCCATCAGAACCTAAATCGAACAACCATTGAACAGAACCTTTGCCATAAGTAGTTTGACCAATGATTATCGCTTTATTGTAGTCCTGCAAAGCACCAGCTAGTACTTCAGAGGCACTGGCAGTCCGATCATTAACCAGCACGGTTATTGGTCCATTCAGTGTGTTTCCGGGCCGATCAGCCTCCTGAGAGCGGGAATTGAAGTATCGATTATCGGTAAAAAAGCAGGTTTGGCCAGGGATAAAGTAACCGGCTGCCAGACGGGCGGCTTCCAAATATCCGCCGCCATTATCGCGCAGGTCGATGATCCAGGAGATAGCTCCCTGTTTTTGCAGATCAGCTATGGCTTCGCCAAAGCGCAGACCGGTGTCGGATGAAAAGGCATCGATGTCGACATATCCGATGTGGTGCTGCAATATTCGATAGTTTACACTGGGGAGATCAATAGCATGCCGGGTGATGGTTACGGTAAAAATAGTTTGTCCCCGTTTAACCCGTAAATTTAATTTGGTGTTTTCTAAACCGCGAATTAGATTACCGGCAGCGGTAATATCTTTGTTGGCCAGGCTGTTTCCATCGGCCGACAAGATGACATCGTCGGTAAGCAGTCCTGACTGTTCGGCTGGTGATTGATTCAGTACATTCTTGATTATCACTCCCTGGGGATTAACATCAAAAACAATTCCAATACCAACAAACGTTTGATCGAGTGCCTGTTTAAACTGCAGAAACTCAGCCGGGGTGAAATATTCCGCATAGGGATCACCTAATGCCTGCAGCATCTGGTCAATAGTATCCGCCTCATTCACCGCGGCGGGCACTGTATCTACATATTGCTGATTGATTATTGATCTTACCCGCTCAACTTCCGAATCGGCATAAGCGGGAACCGTACTGAGCATTAATAAAAATATTAAACACAGGACTGATATAAAATGCCATTTAAGTTGACGCAAAGATGGCCATCCTCTCTATTGGTGTTACAATAAAATTCTATCATGAACCGCAATGACTGCTGATAGTTTATTATTCATATAATCGGGAGATCGGAGTAAGTGGAAAAGCTTGATTTACATGGATTAAATGTAGAAGAGGCACTGGCAAAAGCCAGTTCCCAGATTGAATGGCTCCTTGATAAAGGCATTGATGTGCTGGTGATTAATCATGGCAAGGGTCATCATAGTGAACATGGGATTGGCGTGGTACGTCAGAAAATCAGAGCCATGTTAAAAGAAAAAGGGACCTTATTGAAAGAAAATGGTTACCTGGTAGTGTATGGAGAAAGTGATTATCCGGTGGCTCTGGAATATGACGCAGGATGTACCCTGATCGTCCAGCGCGGGATCGAACAACAATATCTGGGTGGACGACAAAAGGCAGCTAAAAATAAAGCGGTATACTCACCTGAGGGTCGGGATGAACGTAAACAGCAAAAAAGAAACCGCCATCGCTAGCTGTTGAGATCAGAGTTTTCATTTAAGAGTTAACCGCTTCATAAACAAGAAAAAATCCAATGCTTTAAACATCGGATTTTATTTACTGAAATGGCAGGGGAGAAAGGACTTGAACCCTCAGCCCGCGGTTTTGGAGACCGCTGCTCTACCAATTGAGCTACTCCCCTGAGCAAAAGTAATTATAACACCCTTCAGCTTTTCTACGCAAGCAAAATCGACTAATTCCGCGGCCAACCTGTTGTAACCAGGAACCATCTTTCTTAATAATATTCAATATGGTGTGTCAACCGTTTCAGACCGGGGTATAATCATAAGGTATGAGCCTTAAATCATATTATACCCACCGGAAAATCGAGTTAGCCAAAATCTAAATAGGGAGGAACGATAGTGCGCATAGCTGTATTATATGGCGGTCGTTCTGAAGAAAGAGAAATTTCACTGCGCAGCGGAGCAGCGGTGGCCAGAGGATTAGAACAAAAAGGTTATGAAGTAATGCTGGTCGATGCTCGCAGCGGATTAGTAGACAGCCTGCAAATGTTAAAGCCAGACCTCGCTTTTATTGCCTTACATGGACGTTATGGTGAGGACGGAACGGTACAGGGACTTTTGGAAATGATGAATATTCCTTTTACCGGACCCGGAGTTTTGGCCAGTGCTGCCTGTATGAATAAAATGATAACCAAGAAATTGTTAGTTCATGATCAGATTCCAACCCCTGATTATTGCTTGCTTGACGGCAAAAGAGTAGCGATAGACGCTAAAGCTTGGTCAGATCAGGTAATAAATAAACTGGGAGCACCGCTGGTGGTAAAGGCAGCCAGTCAAGGTTCCAGTATCGGAACCATATTGGCTCACAGTAATGATGAAGTTCTTCCGGCCATTGAAAAAGCCCTGCAATATGATCAGCAGCTGGTAGTGGAAAAAATGATTAAAGGCCGTGAATGTACCGTTCCGGTTATGGGTAATCAACAACCCCAAACCTTACCGATTATTGAAATCGTCAGCAATAATGAATTTTATGATTTTCAAGCTAAATACAATCCGGGAATTGGACACCACATTATTCCGGCAGGATTTGATACTGAGACCAGTGCCAAAATTAGTGAAGTCGCAATTGCAGCTTATCAGTCACTTGGATGTTTAGGATTATCACGAGTTGATATTATGGTTGATGAGCACAACAATCCCTGGGTTCTCGAAATTAATACTATACCGGGGATGACCGAAGTCAGCCTTTTCCCGGATGCCGCTAAAGCTGCCGGCATTAGTTTCCCTGATCTGGTTGATCAAGTGGTAAAGCTGGCTTTAGAAAAAAATTAGTCTAACAACAGGGTTTGGCATAAGATTAGCGAATTTCTTTTGCAGATTGTTTTAAAAGGCCGCCGGAGATGTGCTTAAATGTCAACAAATTTTCTTCCAGCTGGAATTATTAACGAACAATTGCAGGAGATATGCGATCTGGCAGCCAGTCTGGCAGCATATGAGAGTGCCGATGAACAGGTAACAGTTATCAGTGCCCGAATATATGAAATAACCTCTGAGCTGGTATCATTTATTAATGGATTTACCAGCCAACCATTAATATTTACTGGAATGGGGACAACTGAGGAAGTTATAGCACGGCTTGAATGGCTGTTGGCTTTTGGCGATGAGCAGAGTGAAATTAAATTGGCTCATACGAGTAAAGCCAAAACAAAGATGTGATATATTCGGATTTATTAATGATCAATAAGCTAAGATAAGGCAGCATAAGCAAATGCTGCCTTATCTTTTTGTAAACACAATCCGGCTTGAAATGCCCAGGGCTTTATCGCTAACCATATCATTTTTACCGCAACAAGTATTTCCGAGCGTTAATCCATTGGAATAAGACCAAAATCTGCTATAATTTACGCGGAAGCATCATTTATGGGGTGAATGAATTAATTGTTATGGTATAGATATCTGTAGGTTAAATAAGAGATCTGCAGAGTATAACAAAGGAGGCCGTTGTTGGTGCCGAATCAGCAAAGCAAAAATGGTAAATACATATTCTGGGGGATAATTGCTGCTGTTTTATTGGTAGTAGGCGCACTTTCCCGAATGTATGTGGATTGGCTGTGGTTTAAAAGTCTTAATCTGGGCTCGGTTTTTACAATAACGCTGTTAAGTAAACTGACAGTAGGTATAGTAGGATTCCTATTTGCATTTTTCTTTGCCTGGTTTAACATGAATTTGGCCCGCCGGCACGCACAAGGCCGAAATAGAGCTCCACATGAAGAAAACGATGGCGTCATTTACATCAATAAAGAAGTTTCTCCTTGGGAGAACGTGATGAGTCATCCGCTGACCAAATGGTTTATAGCCGCCATCGCTGCTGTATTAGCACTTTTAGTCAATGGCAATATCAGCTCCAAATGGATAACCGTACAGCAATACCTGCACCAGGTTCCTTTCGGAGTAAAAGATCCAATATTCGGGCATGACCTGGCTTTTTATTTCTTTAACCTGCCGGTTTTTGAAATGGTTTATGGCTACCTAATGGGATTAATCATCCTGACCATCATCGCAGTGGGTGTTATCTATCTGATCACTGCCACCATTGAGCTTTTCCTAATGGAATGGGAAAACGTAACTTTTGCTACCAAGCATATTGGGGTATTGGCAGCTCTGACCATGGTTATTGTGGCTATTGGTTACCGCTTACATGCCTACAGTATCTTATACTCACCCACCGGTGTCGTCTATGGTGCTGGATATACCGATGTGCATGCCAAATTATTTGGCTATAAAATACTATTTATTATCGCTTTGTTAGTGGCAGTTGCCATATTGGTCAATCTGGTACTACGGCGGGTAAGATGGATTCTCTACGCTTTAGGGGCCTGGCTGGCTTTTGCTATAGTTCTTAATGGGGTATACCCTTTTCTCATGCAGAAACTGATTGTGGTTCCCAATGAGTATAATATGGAACGCCCCTATATTCAAAATGCCATAAAATATACGCGCCAGGCTTATAACCTGAACCAAATTAACAGCCGTGACTTTAATATAGGTTATAATCTGACGGCTGATGACCTGGGAAAGAACCAGTTAACTATTAAAAATATCAGGCTTTGGGACTGGCAGCCTTTGCGCACCACCTACCGGCAAATACAGGAGATTCGTAATTATTATGTATTTAACGATGTTGACATTGATCGCTACAAGATTAACGGAGAACATCGGCAGGTAATGCTGGGGGCCCGTGAGCTTGACCCCAATGGCCTGCCGCAGCAGGCAAAAACCTGGGTTAACCTCCGCATGCAGTATACTCATGGTTATGGGGTAGCCTTGAGTCCGATTAATGAAGTAGCGCAGGAAGGACTGCCCAACCTGTTCATAAAAGATATCCCTCCGCGATTTACCACTGATCTTAAAATTACCAATCCGGCCATTTATTACGGAGAGGTAAATAATGATTATGTAATCGTAAAAACCAGGACCAAGGAATTTGATTATCCCGCCGGAAGTGACAATGTTTACACCTACTATAAATCGGACAGCGGGATAAAAGTCGGGAATATCTTTAATCGCATGATTTTTGCCTATGTTCTCAAAGATTATAAACTGTTGATTTCCAATCAGGTTACTTCCGACAGCCGAATACTGATTAACCGCAACATTAAATATATGGTAGAGCGGATCGCTCCCTATCTGATTTATGATCAGGATCCTTATATTGTTATTGCTGACGACGGAAAGCTTTATTGGATACAGGATGCCTATACCACGTCTGCCCGTTATCCTTATTCAGAGCCTTTTGATGATTACGGCACCAACTATATTCGTAATTCGGTTAAAGTTGTAATCGATGCTTATACCGGAAAGCCTACTTTTTATATAGCCGATAGTACTGACCCCATTATCAAGGCCATGGGAGGCACCTTCTCCCAATTGTTTGTGCCGATGGGAAAGATGCCAGCCTCCTTGAAGGAGCATATTCGTTATCCGGAAGATATGTTTTCGGTACAGACCAAAATGTTAACTACCTTTCACATGCTAGATCCGCGCGTTTTCTATTACAAAGAGGATAAGTGGGCTATACCACAGGAACTCTTTGAAAATAAAAAAGTGGATATGAAGCCTTATTACACGATCATGAAACTGCCCAATGCTCAGGAAGAAGAATATGTGCTCATGCTGCCATTTACCCCTAATACCAAACAAAACATGGTGGCCTGGCTGGCAGCACGTTCTGACCGTGAAAATTATGGGAAACTGCAGCTCTACCTCTTCCCGAAGCAGGAATTGACTTTCGGTCCCATGCAGATTGAATCGAGAATAAATCAAGATTCGGAGATTTCACAGCAGTTGACCTTATGGGACCAGAAAGGCAGCCGGATATTCCGAGGCAACCTGCTGGTTATCCCCATCGAGAACTCAATTCT
>JBLNAA010000126.1:0-3415 GCA_050259135.1 Methylocystaceae bacterium
AGTGACCGCAAAAAATCACCGACGTTGGAGTAGGTGTTGGCATACCAGGGTCCAAATTTAGACAGGTCAATATCAGCTCCATACAGAACCGCTTGGTCCGGGAAATAAAATACGTAATGACCTATGCTGTGTCCCGGGGCAGCCAAAGCCATTAGATTCAGCCCTCCGAGGTCAATAGTCGTACCATCATGAAAAGTTGCAGCTATAGGTATACGATGAAATCCGGGACGAATATCGGAGCCGGCAATATTCGTGGCTTCAAAAACTGGGCGAGGACTGTCCAGCAGCTCTGACCATCGCCAGTAACCATGGTGATAATGGTGGGTAAACTCATCTTCAAAGGTTCCTCTTTCTTCTTCCGCCGCCATAAACCGGGCGTGCCGAAAAAAAGAGAAGCTGTTAATATGGTCAAAATGAAAGTGGCTGAGCAGTACCAGATCAGCATCAAGCGTACCTGCCTTTTCCAGGTTTAATGGTCCCGCTCCCGGGTCAATAAGCACTGATTCACGGCCCCGGGCAAAAAGGCTATAACAATAAGGGAAACCCAGGGCCTGAGGCCTTACTACACGAAATTGACTGGATAAGTCTATAAACATGGAAGCTATCTTTCCTCCCGATAATAGGGAACCCCCAGCGCTCCCGGAGCAATGCTCCCTTCACGCTGCATATATATCACCAGACACATAACCGCTATGGTCAGCAGATAGGGCAGCATATTCAAAAAGAACGAGGATACCTGAACCCCCATGGTCTGTAAACGGAACCCTAATGCCAGCACTCCGCCGAACAAATAGCTGCCGAATACTGCCCACAGAGGGTTCCACATGGCGAATATGACCAGGGCAACCGCGATCCACCCTCGGCCGGCCGTCATATTTTCCACCCAGGTCGGAGCATAAGCCAATGACAGATAGGCTCCTCCCATCCCGGCCATCATACCTCCGACGATGGTACAAAAATAACGAATCCGGTTAACTGATAAACCAGCCACATCGGCAGCGGCAGGATTTTCGCCTACCGCTCGGATACGCAGACCATAAGCACTCCGGAAAATAAACACCCATAAGCCAATAGCCAAAATATAACTAATATATACCAGGCAATCATGTTCAAACAGTATTGGTCCCAGTATCGGTATCTTTGACAGGCCTGGAATTAGCATCGTTCTGAAGGGATGGGGGACTGGATTCCCAACCAGACTCTTGGCAACGAAGGCAGACAGCCCGGTACCAAATATGGTTAAGGCTAAACCGCTTACCACCTGATTGCCTTTCAGGCTGATGGTAATAACTGCATGAATCAACCCCATCAAACCACCGGCAATCGCTGCTGCCATAAAACCAGCCCAGCTGTTTCCGGTGGTAACCGCTATGACAAAGCCGATGGCTGCACCCACCAGCATCATACCTTCAACCCCGAGATTAAGTATACCCGAGCGTTCCGCCAGCAGTTCCCCTAATGCGGCGAATAATATTGGTGTTCCCGCGGTGACCGCGGCCGCCAGGAGAGCTATTAAGTCCAGACCATTCATTAATTACTCCCCCTTTTTATCAGCCGTATACGATAGCGGGAGAATACTTCACCGCCAACCAGGAAGAACAGCAAAGCCCCCTGCAGCATGGATACAATTGCAAAAGGGATACCGGAAGACTGAACGCTGTATCCACCGACCAGCAGAGCCCCGAATAGAAAAGATACCGGCAAAATTGCCAGGGCGTTTAATCCGGAAAGCCAGGCAATTATTATCGCCGTATAGCCATAACCGGGTGACATCGTATGCTGCAGCCGATGAGTTATCCCGCTGGCTTCTACCATTCCCGCCACTCCGGCAATAGCCCCGCTGATAAACATGGCCATGATAATAGTTCGTTTTACATTCATACCCCCGTAACGGGCGGCCAACTGGCTGTGACCAATAACTCTTATCCGATAACCCCAGGCAGTTTTCTCGATTAATAAATAAAGTACCATCGCCAGGACCAAAACCAGGATCAGGCCGATATGTACTCGATTTCCGAATAATATCGGCAGCCAGGCATCCTTCGGAAAAACCGGTGTCAAAGGGAAATTATACCCTTTGGGATCCTTCCATGGTCCGTACACCAGGAAATCAACCCACAGGATAGCCACATAATTTAACATCAATGTGGTAATAGTTTCATTAGCCCCCAGATAAGCCTTCAGGCTTCCCGGTATGGCACCCCATACCCCACCGGCTGCAGCAGCTACCAGGAACATCAAAATAATAATTATCGCTGCCGGCAGGTCATGCATATTAAGTGCTACCCAACTGGCAGCAAAAGCACCCATATAAAGCTGTCCTTCAGCACCAATATTCCAGAGCTGCATGCGAAAAGCTATCGCCACTGCCAGGGAACAGATGGCAATCGGTATGGCTTTGACTAAGGTTTCGCTGAAGCCATAAAAGCTTCCGAAAGCACCCTGCAGCATGGATGTATAGACACTTATTGGATCATAACCATAAGCCAGCAGGAAGACTGCTCCCAGAGCAAAAGCCATAATTACTGCCAGGAGCGGAGTCAGCCAGGTAGAATTTTTGCTGGTCTCATTCTTTAATTGCAATGATAATCTGTATTTCATGCTTCTGTCACCGCTCCTCCCAGCATCAGGCGGCCAATTGCTTCCTTATCGGTTACCGATGGATCAACCTCGCCGGTAATCCGGCCCGAGTACATGACAATAATCCGATCTGAAAGCTTGATTAAGTCATCAAGATCCTCCAGGAACAATACAATAGCTGCCCCCCGTTCCCGCTGTTTAAGCAGTACCGAATATACATACTCGGTGGCTGCTACATCGAGGCCTCGAACTGGATAGGCAGCTACAATTACCCTTGGCTGACGCGATAGTTCACGCGCCAGAATTAACTTTTGCAGATTACCGCCGGATAAAGCGGCAACCGGTCCGTTTACATCGGCAACATCAATTCCGTATTCATTAATCAGATCTGTACTTCTCCGCTCTATTCCCGGATAATTAATCATTCCATGGATGGTGTATTCGCGGGCAGGAGCACGTAAAATCAAATTATCACTTACATTCATCTGAGGTACCAGACCCATCCCTAAACGGTCTTCCGGAATGAGACTGACCCCTGCTTCGGTAAATGCTCCTACCGAATTATTGGTCAGATCTTTGCCGCCAATGATAACTTTTCCTTCCTTGACCGGCCTTAAGCCGGTTAACAGTTCGGACAATTCCTTTTGTCCGCTGCCGGATACCCCGGCAACACCAACTATTTCACCCTCATGAATAGCAAAGTCGACCCCATTGACTGCCAGGTAGCCCAAATCACTATAGGCCTTAACCCCGGTTAGCTCGACTAAATTGAGACCAGTCTCCATGCTCTTTTTCTCGACATCAAGCAGGACATCACGGCCCACCATCATCCGTG
>JBLNAA010000127.1:0-12620 GCA_050259135.1 Methylocystaceae bacterium
GCCCTGCCATGATCCAGTTCAGACCGGCCATGGCATCCTGCCAATGGTAGTCTAAATCAGCACGACTTAGCTGCCGGCTAACCAGGTTTATTTGTTGATTTTTTTCATAAAGCAAATCGAGGAAGTTATTCTGCAAGTTGGTCATTTTGGCGCCTCATTTTTTCCAGGTGTATTAATAAAACATTAATATCCGCTGGTGATACTCCGCCAATGCGCGCGGCTTGCCCAATTGAAATCGGTTTATAGGCAGTTAGTTTGGCTTTGGCTTCATTGGAAAGGCCAACCACCTGTTCATAAACAAACTTTTCGTTAAGCTTTTTATCTTCCAATTTTTCAAACTTGGTTACCTGTTCCAGCTGCTTTTTCACATAACCTTCGTATTTGCATTGAATCGTTATCTGATCGCTTACCTGGTAGTCCATCTCTCCAGGTACATACCCGTATTGCTGTAGGTCGGACAGTGTAATCTCCGGTCGTTTCAAAATTTCCCAGACTGAAACGGTATCCCGCAAAGCACTTGATCCACGCGCTTCCAGTACTTGATTAATTACCACGTTACCTGATTCGATACGTCCATTTTCCATGGACTGCCGCACTTCAGCTATTTGTCCGCGCTTTTCACTAAACCTTTGCCAGCGGTAATCATCAACCAGCCCCAGTTCCCTGCCAATTTCAGTTAAACGCAGATCAGCATTATCCTGCCGGAGCAGCAGCCGATACTCTGAACGTGAGGTAAGCAGCCGGTAAGGCTCCTCCAAATCCTTGGTAACCAGATCATCAATTAAAACCCCGATATATCCCTGGCTGCGCTTAAGGATAAGCGGCTCACGTTCGGCAGCATATAAAGCGGCATTAATACCGGCTATCAGCCCCTGGGCAGCGGCTTCTTCATAACCAGAAGTACCATTTATCTGTCCGGCGGTAAAAAGTCCCCCTACTGCTTTTAACTCCAACGATGGTTTAAGCTGCGATGCCAGCACATAATCATATTCGATGGCATAACCGGTTCTGGTTATTTTAACGTTCTGCAGTCCCGGTATACTTTGCAGAACCTGTCTCTGTACCTCTTCCGGCATACTGGTATTCATTCCCTGGACATACATCTCTTTAGTATTAAAGCCCTCCGGTTCTACAAAAACCTGATGATGATCCCGACCGGAAAAACGTACTACTTTATCCTCAAAAGACGGGCAATATCGAGGCCCGATTCCCTGAATAGTTCCATTAAAAAGCGGTGACCGATGCAGGTTCTCTTTAACAATCTCATGAGTCTTCGTATTAGAGTGAGTCAACCAGCACGACATTTGCCTTCTTCCCGGTATATATGGACTCAAAAAGGAAAAATTGAGCGGTCCTTCATCCCCGGGTTGTTCTTCCATCTGGCTGTAATCAACACTCCGGCCGTCAATACGCGGAGGAGTACCGGTCTTGAAACGGCCTAAAATAATTCCCATTTCCCTGAGGCTATCTGCCAGCCGCCGCGCCGGGAACTGATTGCTGGGTCCTCCCTCATAGGCCAAATCCCCGATAATTATTTTCCCTTTTAAATAGGTTCCAGTGGTTATAACCAAAGATCGGCAGTCATAATGGGCACCAGTTCTGGTTACGATACCGTTAATTTGATTTCCTTTATAATTAATTTCCTCTACTTCAGCCTGTAAAAGGTCAAGCTTCGGCTGGGCTAGCAGGGCTGCCAGCATATCCTGCTGATACATGTATTTATCGGCCTGAGCCCGCAGCGCCTGTACAGCTGGGCCCTTACCGGTATTCAACATTCTGATCTGAATCCTGGTCCGATCCGTAGTCAATGCCATTTGGCCGCCCAGGGCATCAATTTCCCGTACCAGATGTGCTTTAGCCGGCCCGCCTACCGACGGATTGCAGGGCATCATGGCTATATTATCAATGTTCATGGTTATCAAGAGGGTTGTCATTCCCATCCGTGCTGAGGCCAGGGCGGCTTCACAGCCGGCATGGCCGGCACCGACCACCACAACCTGATAACCACCGGCTTTATACTGTTCTCTCACTTTTTGGGCCTCCTCATTTGCCAATACAGAACTCAGCAAATATGCGATCAATAATTTCTTCTTTTATACTGTGTCCGGTTACCTCACTCAAGTAATCACGGGCATTCATCAGATCTATCGATAAACAGTCTAAACTGATACCGCATTCTATGCCGTTATTAATTTCATACAAGCTGGCAAGAGTTCGCTCCAGGGCGTCCTTTTGTCTCATGTTAGCTAAAAATTCAGGTTCGCGCTGGGTAAAATCAGTACCTATCCCCAGCTTATAGACGGTATCAATAAGCTCTTCAATCCCCTGGTCCTCTTTTACCGAAGCTGTTATAACGGTCCCCATGGTCTCCAGTTCCGTGATTTGCTCCTGATTAATTTTGTGCTCGGGTAGGTCAAGTTTATTGACCAAAAAAATAGCACGTTTCCTCTCTTCTTTAATTAGCATGATGATATCTTTGTCTTCCCCGGTAAGGCCGGCACCAATATCCAATACCACAATAACCAGATCCGCACCGGTAATTGCATTGCGGCTGCGCTTAATACCCATTTCCTCAATCTGATCACCTGCGGCTCTGATCCCCGCCGTATCAATTAAGCGAATGGGAATACCCTTTATTTCAATATTATCCTCAATAGTATCCCGGGTAGTACCTGGTATATCGCTGACAATCACCCGGTTTTCATTAAGCATCAGGTTTAACAGGCTCGATTTACCAACATTAGGCTTGCCGCTTATTACCACTTTCAATCCTTCGCGATAAACCCTCCCGCGTTCTGCCCAGTTTATTAACTCCTGAACCGAGCGGATTGAAGCAATTGTCAGTTCTTGGGCCTGTTCATGATCAAGATCCCCAACCTCTTCTGGGAAATCAATACAGGCCTCCACCAAAGCGGAAAGCTGTATAATCTTATCCTCGATCACTTTGAGCTGCTGCTGGGCTCGTCCGCTGAGCGCCGATACCGCCATCTGCAGCCCCTGTCGGCTGCGGGCATTAATTATGTCAATTACTGCCTCGGCCTGCGATAATGATAATCTGCCATTTAAAAACGCTCGCCGGGTAAACTCACCTGGCTCAGCCAAACGGCAACCTTTTTTCAGCAGCATTTCCAATATAATATGATCTGCCATATAGCCCCCATGGCAGTTGATTTCTACCACATCTTCTCCGGTATAAGTACCTGGTGCCCGCATAATAGATACCAATACTTCGTCAATGATAGTACCCTGGTCATTGATCTCACCCAATACCATTCGGTGAGTAGCCAACTCACTTAATTTAATCTGGGCGCGGCGAGCAGTAAATATCTGCTCGCTTAAATTTATCGCCTGCGGTCCGCTGATTTTGATAATACTGATGGCACCCATACCAGGAGCAGTCGCCACGGCTGCAATGGTGTCGGCATTCATAGTTTTCATACCGCCTTAACTTTCGGGTTATCGGTTTATTATAGATAATACCCGCCTTTATTCTGATGTAAAAGTCCCTACGAAAAAAAGGCCTAATCAGGCCTTTTTAATTATTATAAAACTACGGACCAATAAATACAGTAAAGGCAGCTGCTGAATAAGACAAATGAATTCTTTCCTGCGTCAACCGGCAGACTGTTGGCCTTTTACTTTTTTAATCCAATAATAACTTTCCGGTTTGGCTCTTCCCCCTGGCTGTAAGTTATAACCTGAGGGTCATTCTGCAGTACCGTGTGTACTATACGCCGTTCCTGCGGCGACATGGGCCGCATAGCCACACTTTTACGGGATTTTTTCACCCGGTCCGCCATTTTCAGGGCCATTCCTTTTAATGATTCCTCACGTTTGGCCCGATAGCCTTCGACGTCAAGTACCACCCGGACTCGGCTTTCCAATTGATGATTGGTCATTAAGCCGACCACTAACTGCAGGGCATCCAGGGTTTCACCTTTACGTCCGATAATCAATCCAACATCATTGCCAATGATATTGGCCTTAATTATATTATCCTCGGTGGCCAGGCTTCCGATCTCAACGTCAATACCCATCGCCTTAAAAACTTTATCCAGCTTATCCTTGACCACACTTTGCGGATTCCGGTTAAGTTTTACCTGGACAGCAGCCATTCTTTTCCCTATTCCCAATATGCCTTTATTAGGCTCTTCCAGGATTTCAATTTCCACTTCATCATAACTGGCATTTAATTCATCAAGAGCAGCCTTAACCGCTTCATCTATTGTTCTTCCCTTTTTTTGTACCACTATTTCCATCCTGTTTTTTGCTTCCCCCTTTACTCTTGGCGGTACCCCTATCATTAGTCATAACCACTGACTCATCAGCACTGCCCTCGGAAGCAACCTGTAAAGCAGCACCCGGTTTGCCGTACTTACGGTTTACCCAAAGCTGCTGGATAATGCTTAAAATGTTAAACACTACCCAGTAAAGGGCCAGTCCGGCCTGAAAAGTATAGGCCATATAGCCGATAAACAGCGGCATTGTAATCAACATTGTTTTTTGAGTCGGGTCATTAGGGTCTACCGTCGATATTTTCTGCTGATAATAAGTGGTCAGGGCTGCCAGTATCGGCAAAATCAAACCAACCATGCCTTCCTGGGTTCCCTTGTTGCTTAAATTACTTATCCAGAGAAAGGCGGCGTGAGCCGTATTAGTGTAATGTAATCTATACAAAGACTGATAAAATGCAATCAAAATCGGCATTTGAATTAAAAGAGGAAGGCAGCTGCTGAAGGGACTGACTCCTCTTTCTTTATATAGATTCATTACCTGCGCCTGCATCTTCTGAGGATCATCTTTATAACGTTCCTGCAGCTCTTTAATCTTCGGCTGCAGCTCCTGCATGCCGCGCATTGACTTCATCTGCGAATGAGTCAACGGAAAAAGAACTATTTTGACCAATACGGTGATCATAATAATGGCCAAACCATAGCTCGGTAATCCAAAGGAGACCGTTAACTCATATAAGTATTGAATTAAAGAGGAAAAACTATTTATTATTGCGTGCCACAAATTGAACCCGATGCTCCAATACCATGGGTAGGAGACCAGGATTCACCTCCTTAAGTTTAAGGTACGGGATCATATCCTCCCCGTGACCAGGGGTTACAACGTAAAATACGCCAGGTGGCTAGCCCGACCCCCTTTAGTAGACCATACTTTTCAATGGCTTCAATAGCATAGTTAGAGCAGGAAGGATAATAACGGCAACTGGGCGGTGTATTGATGGTTATTATCTGATATAAGCGAATAAGCGCCCTTGCTGCTTTCCTCATCAGCATAATTGAGCCTTTCTGCATAAGGAAGCAAAATCTTGCTGTAACTCAATCAATGAAGCCCCGACTGCGCTGGATTTTATTACCAATATCATATCATTCCCTGATTTTAGTTTTCCATGCGCATTTCTAATTACTTCTCTTACCTGACGTCGGGAGCGGTTCCTGGTTACAGCATTGCCTACCTTTTTACTGGCTACAATTCCGTACCTGTTTATTTCCGATCCATTTATGATTACAAAGAGCAGCATATATTTACCGAAATATTTTTTTCCCTGATCATAAACTTGACGGAATTCTCCCTTTTTTCTTAACCGCATTTCTTTGGGCAGCATTTTCCTCCCATGACCAATCGGCACATATTTCAATGATCGCTTGTGCGAATTGTGCGCCAAAATGCGGGCGCTTTAACGCTTACCTTGCGCATTTTGTGTGCATCGCGCCGCGAGCATTTTGTCTAACGCTCGCCGTCTAAGTGGCGTTAGACAAATAATGGCCGCTTATACGGCCTTAAGCAGTAAGTCTTTTTCTCCCTTTGCGGCGGCGAGCTTTAATTACATCGCGGCCGGTGGAAGTTGCCATACGAGCGCGGAATCCGTGGTTTTTCTTGCGATATCTTTTCTTTGGCTGATACGTCATTTTCATGGGGAATCTTTACCTCCCTTAATTTTCCCAATACGATTCAATTATAGGTAGCGAAGCCCTACCTGTCAAGAAATTGGGCAATTACAACCTCTTCCAGTATATATTTAACTACTTATTCTCTTTAAATTTTCTTTCTGCTATCATTTATCTAGGCCATTTATCCACAATAATTGTCCACAAATTCACAATAACTGTGTTTAGTATCTTAATATTTTTATCCACATAGCAACAGGAGGATTCTTAATGTCCCTAGATTATGACCAGGTTTGGGAAAAAGCTCTAACTTCACTTAAAAATGAAATTGGTGATACCAGTTTTGCTACCTGGTTTGGCCAGGTCCAGTTTAAAAACTTTAATCCTCACAATAATACTTTCATTATAATAGTCCCTAACTTGCTGACCAAAGAATGGATAGAATCGCGTTACCTGGACACTTTAAGTACATATTTAAGTGGTGATCTGGGCTCTCCCGCTCGTACGGCCATGGTAATTAAGCCTAAAGCCGAAGGGGATAATCATTCGCATCTAAATAACAAATATACTTTTGATACCTTTGTGGTCGGCAACAGCAACCGTTTTGCTCATGCCGCCTGTTTTGCCGTCGGTGAAGCACCTGCACGGGCCTATAATCCTCTTTTTATATACGGCGGAGTAGGACTGGGCAAAACTCACCTCATGCAGGCCATCGGCCATCATGTTATAGCCAAGAATAGTGAAAGTGTAGTAGTTTATGTTTCCTCTGAACAGTTTACGAATGAGATTATTAATGCCATAAAAGATGACCGTACCCAGTTCTTCCGCAATAAATATCGTAATGTTGATGTCTTATTGATAGATGATATCCAATTTTTAGCAGGAAAAGAGCGTACTCAGGAAGAATTTTTCCATACATTTAATGCTCTTTATGAAGCCAATAAACAGATAGTTATATCTAGTGATCGTCCCCCGCGGGAAATACCTACCCTCGAAGATAGGCTCCGTTCACGTTTTGAATGGGGTTTAATTACCGATATTCAGAGCCCGGACTTAGAAACCAGGATCGCCATTTTGCGTAAAAAGGCTCAGAGTGATGGCCTGGCCGCCATTCCTAATGATGTCATGCTTTACATAGCTAACAATATTCAATCAAACATACGTGAACTGGAGGGTGCTTTAACCAGGGTTATCGCTTATTCCCACATTGAAGAAAAACCAGTTACCCTGGCACTGGCGGCTGCAGCCTTGAAAGATATTATGCCGCCGCCTACCCCCATGGTGATTACTATAGAAACGGTACAAAAAGCGGTGAGTGATTATTTTGGTTTAAGAGTCGACGAACTTAATTCCAAGCGCCGAACCAAACACCTGTCATTTCCGCGACAAATTGCTATGTTTTTATGCCGTGAATTAACTGAGGCTTCCTTGCCCAAACTTGGTGACGAGTTTGGCGGCCGCGATCATACCACTATTTTACATGGCTGTGATAAAATAGCTGCTGATATGAAAACAGATCCGGCTTTAGCTCGTATTATCAAAGAAATTAAATTAAAAATTGATCCCAGCTTGGTAAATGAATGATTTTCCACAAGCTTTTCCACAGATAAAAAAGCCTTTTTATCAAGGTTATAAACGTCTTTCCACATATACCAGCTCCCTACTAATACTATTACGGGATTCTGGATAAATAAGAATAATCCGGATGGAGGTAGCATAAACATGAAGTTTACCATTGAAAAAAGTGAGTTATTTAGCCTGGCCACCATTGCTCAAAAAGCAGCGGCCTCTCGTGATACTGTTCCCATTTTAAGCGGAGTACTAATTGAAGCTGATCCTGAGAAAGGGCTGATATTTACAGCTACAGATCTGGAAACAGGTATCCAGACCATAACTGAAAAAGTGGAGATTACAGAATCGGGTAAAGCCTTGGTAAACGCCAGATACTTTGCTGATTTGGTTCGGTATCTTCCAGACGGTGAAGTTATGGTCAATTACATAGAGGAAAAAGCCAAGCTTACCGTTCAATATAAAAAATCTAAAACAGATCTAAATACCTACAATTATCAAGATTTTCCTCTTTTGAATCTGGAGAAGAAAATTCCTTATGTTACGATTGAGCAAAAAATCTTGAAAGACGCCTTGAAAAAGACTTCATTTGCTGCTGCTGCTACCCATTTTCGGCAGGTTTTTACCGGAACCTTATTCGACTGCCATGACAATAAAATGGTATTAGTTGCTTCCGATACACATCGATTGGCCTGCAAAATTGTTGAGATGGCAGCCAATATTGATAATTCTAAACAATTTATTATTCCTAATCGGACCGTAAGTGAACTAATGAGGCTGCTGGAAGACAATGATGAAATTGTAGAAATCGGCTTTATTGATAATAATGTGGTCTTTAAGCTTGGAGAAACCCATTTTACCAGCCGTTTACTGGAAGGGCAGTATCCCGGTTACCAGCAAGTAATTCCGCAGAATTTTATAGCCACTGTTAATATCGATCCGGCAGTTTTAGTTGATGTACTGGAAAGAGCAGTTTTGATGCCAACTGATGATAAGACTATCAAAAAGGTTCAGATGGTATTTGGCAAAGAAGAGATTATCGTAACCTCTTATTCGGAAAAAATGGGTGAAATGAAAGAATTTATCGAAGGACACGAGCTGTCAGGACAAGAAGATATTAAAGTCGCTTTTAATACTCGTTACATGCTTGATGTTTTCAAAATGCTGCAGTCAGAAACCGATAAAATCGTTCTGCAGCTGACTGGCTCGTTAAGTCCGGCGCTGGTAACTTCACCAGAAATAAATGATTACAAATATGTGCTGGTTCCACTGCGAACCGCCTAAAGAGGTGTAAATATTGCAGCTGATTTATCTCCTCTCCCGTGATTTTAGAAATCTGGCAGGGGAGACTATCTTCTTTGGGCCTGGAATTAACGTCCTTTATGGCGCCAATGCACAAGGAAAGACCAATATCTTAGAAGCAATTGGCGTTCTGGCTACTGGTTCTTCGTTTCGTGGTGCCACCGATCAGCAAATGGTGGCTCAGGGAGCAGAAGGATATTCGCTGAAGGCAGTATATGAAGAGGATGAAGTTAAAAGAGAATGGAGTACGGAGTATAAAAAAGGCAGTCTGCGCACCAACCGCCTGGGAAACAAACGGGTGGCCGCCCACCATCGGGAAAGAATAAAAACTACGGTTTTTACCCCTGAGGACCTTTATTTAATCAAAGGTCCTCCCTCATTAAGACGCCGTTTCCTCGATTATGCCCTGGAACAGCTATATCCAGAATACAGCCGACAATGGCATATTTACAATGAGGCACTTAAAAAGCGCAACCAATTATTGCGACAGGACAGGATTAACAATGCTTTAAACCAAACTCTGGAGTCTATTCTGGCAGAAAGCGGTGCCTACATTACCCTGACCCGCCTGGGGTGGGTAAAAAGACTGGAAAAAAGAATGGATTACTTCTATGCTGCCTTATCCGGCGAGCAAAATGAAGTAAAAATGAAATATGCCCTATCAGCAAATATACAGGAAGGGCTGTTTGAGGCTGAGAAAATAAGAACCTGGTATCTGGATGCCTATAAAAATGGTTGGGATAAAGAAAGAAGGATGCACAATACCTTAATTGGCCCGCATCGTGAGGATATTAATTTTTATCTGCGGCAGCAACTGGCCAAAAATTATGCGTCCCAGGGTGAGCAGAGAAACTTAGCTATTGCCTTGAAACTGGCAGAAATTGAGTGTTATCAGCTGGTAACCGGCAGCTATCCAGTCTTTCTAATGGATGAGGTATTTTCAGAACTTGATCTGCAGAGACGCCTGCGGCTGGCGGACGTTTTAACTTCAGCCCCCTGTCAGGTTATAATTACTACTGTAGAGTTTAATCATGACCTTTTTAAAAATTATCATGGTATGATGATTAACAATGGTTCTGTGCAGGGCAAGGGGGACTAAAATGTTTTTACATCTGGGCAACGATTATTTAGTCAGCACCAGCGACATTGTGGCGATTATCAATTTGGATATTGATCACCCCCTGGATCGTGTTACCAAAGACATTATCGAGCTGGGCATTGCTGAACGAAAGCTGCAGCGTATTGGCGGCATCGGCAAAGAAAAATCTTTGATTATTACTAACGACAAAATATATTTATCACCGATATCTTCGACCACCCTGCAGAAAAGAGGGCAGGAACCATTTAAGGAGGGCTACTAAGTTGGAACCGAACCATAATGGCAATGGATCTTATGATGCATCTGATATACAGGTACTGGAAGGGTTAGAGGCCGTACGCAAACGGCCGGGTATGTATATAGGTACCACCGGAGTAAGGGGACTTCATCATCTGGTTTACGAACTGGTGGACAACAGTATTGACGAAGCAGTGGCCGGCTATTGTGATCAGGTGGATGTTATAATTCACCCGGATAATACGGTTACCGTTATTGACAATGGGCGTGGTATCCCGGTGGACATGCATCCCAAGATGAATAAACCGGCTCTGGAAGTTATCCTTACCACCCTGCATTCCGGTGCCAAATTTGGCGGCAGTGGTTACACTATTTCCGGCGGTCTGCACGGAGTCGGCCTTTCGGTGGTAAATGCGCTGGCTGAATGGATGGAAGTAGTGGTCAAGCGTGACGGCAAGAAATACAAACAACGTTACGAAAAAGGAAAACCGGTTACCCCTTTAACGACTATCGGCGAGATTTATGAAAACGGAACCTCGATTACCTTTAAACCGGACGAGGACATCTTCACTGATACCGTTGAGTTCAATGCCGAGACGCTGGCGCAGCGGTTACGGGAATTAGCATTCCTAAATAAAGGGGTTAAAATTGTCCTTAATGACGAGCGGGCAGAGAAGGAAGCGACCTACTATACCACCGGTGGCATTAAGGACTTTGTTATCTACCTTAACAAAGCCAAAGAAGCGATTAACACCAAACCGATTTATTTTGAAATCAAGACCGATGATGTGGTGGTAGAAACTGCGATCCAGTACAACACCGGATACAATGAGAACATCTATTCGTTTGCCAATAATATTCATACCCAGGAGGGTGGAACCCATGAAATCGGGTTTAAAAATGCTCTCACCCGGGTAATCAATGACTATGCCCGCAAAAATAACCTGATCAAGGAAGCCGAAGGCAATCTGATGGGCGAGGACATCCGCGAAGGTATGGCTGCCATTATCTCAGTACTGGTTAAAGAACCTCAGTTTGAGGGTCAGACCAAAACCAAACTGGGAAATACCTTCGTGCGCAGTGTTGTAGAGAATGCCGTTTACTCTAATGTTGAAGACTATATGAATGAGAATCCGGCAGCAGCCAAAAGAATCGTGGAAAAAGCAGTTCAGGCCAAACGGGGGCGGGAAGCAGCCCGCAAGGCACGTGAGCTGACTCGGCGCAAAACCGCCCTGGAAAGCACTTCTTTACCGGGTAAATTAGCTGATTGCAGCGAAAAAGATCCGTCTTTGTGTGAGATCTTTGTGGTTGAGGGTGATTCGGCAGGTGGTTCCGCCAAAAGCGGACGTGACCGGGCGACACAGGCTATCTTACCCTTACGTGGAAAAATACTGAATGTGGAGAAATCACGCCTGGATAAAATTCTATCCAGTGCCGAAATTCGTAATCTGATAACCGCGATCGGTACCGGTATCGGTGAGGATTTTGATATTAATAAGGCACGTTACCACAAAATCGTCATCATGACCGATGCTGACGTGGACGGTGCCCATATTCGTATCTTGCTGCTGACCTTCTTCTATCGCTACATGCGGCAGTTAATAGAATATGGTTATATCTATATCGCCCAGCCGCCCCTGTACCAGCTGAGCCGGGGCAAGGATGCCCACTATTTCTACAATGACCGGGATATGGAGCGCTTCCTGGCCTCCCAGGATAAGAAATATGGGATTCAACGCTACAAAGGCCTCGGTGAAATGGATGCCGAACAGCTCTGGGATACCACCATGGATCCGGAAAAACGTACCCTCCTCCAGGTAACAGTGGAGGATGCCATCGCGGCCGACGAGATTTTCTCTAATCTGATGGGGGATCGGGTGGAGCCGAGAAAAGAATTCATTACCGCCAACGCGCGGTATGCCACCAACCTGGATATCTAGGTGGTTGTAAGTTCCAACAATTAGGAATGGTGCTATGAGAATATAACTGTAAAAAAGGACTGTCCTTCATTTGGACAGTCCTTTTTTTTAATGAGTTTGTTTAAGGAAAATGAGGGTTATACGGTTGACATGCTTATGGGAAAGGGATTAAGATAAACCCATGACCACCCCACCCCTGGGGGGGTGTTAAAAATATAGCAAACAGTCTTATGCATCACACACTGAAGACGGCGAAAGGAGTAGGGAAATGCATAAAAGAGTATTTATCGAAGGAATGAAGTGTGGGAATTGCGCTAACCATGTTAAGGAAGCCTTAACTGGGGTAGCGGGTGTTGCTGATGTTGAAGTAAATCTATCTGAAAAGTATGCTTTAATTGCATCTAATGCCGAGGTGAAGGAGGAAAACATCAAGCAGGCTGTTAATAGTGAAAAGTATAAAGTAGTCAGGATCGAATCAGTATAATGCTATTAAATTAGCCAGCACTCAGGGTATTTAGCTTGGATGTTAAATACCCTGAGTATAACAAATGGGGGTAAATCTATTTTTTTGGAGTGGTCTTTAAGATGAAAGCAGAT
>JBLNAA010000128.1:0-7982 GCA_050259135.1 Methylocystaceae bacterium
TACCGCCAGCTACTATAACTCCGGCAGTAAAAACAGCGGGCAAAAGCCGGGTATCGGATTAAGTGAAGTTCACCGGGGAGGGCTTCTCCATCGAATGACCGGAGCTCAGGGACAAATCAGCCATTACGAGCTGATAACCCCATCGGAGTGGAATTTCTCGCCTCGTGATCAGCGCGGTATCCCCGGCCCGGTGGAACAATCACTGACCGGACTAAAGCTTTCCCGCCCTGAACATCCAGTGGAGGTCTATCGAACTTTGCGTTCCTTCGATCCCTGTATCTCCTGTGCCACCCATTTAATGCGGGCGGCAGGTTCCCAGCCAGCCTATTGAACAGCTTTTCCCAGATAATAAATCATGAACGGACTGCGGGTGCTATCAAATTGGTTTCGATCATAGTCTCCATATAGATTGAGTACCGTAAATCCTGAGCTGGAAGCCATATTCTCAAACTCGGCTTTCCCAATCAGACTGAATTTTATGTCCAACTGACGTTCAGCTTCCAGGTTTCCCTGCGAATCATACCAATAAAAGAACTGCTTCCCATAAACGATTTTAAGTTCGGTATTATAGTGTTCAACCGCATAAAGCTGTAAGCTCCGGTTGTCAGGCAGTGGAAATTCACCCCGAAAGATCTTTTCTCCGCTAGCCTGATTTATTCTTTGCATCGGATTGTGGAGGGTACAGATAAAAATCCCATTCGGATTCAGGTGGCGGTGAATGCGGTTCAGAGCCTGGAGTTGGCTGGCTTTGTCGGTTAGCTCCATAAAAGAGTTAAAAGGAATAAAAATATAATCGTATAATTTGTTCAGTTCCAGCTCCCGAACGTCCCCTTCCAGCAGATCGGCACCAAGACCCTGATGATTTAACTTGTCACGGAGTTTTTTTAGCATACCCGACGAATAATCAACACAGGTTAACTGAATCCCATTGGCTATTAAAGGGATGGAAACCCGTCCGGTTCCACACATGAGTTCCAATACCGGTCCGGTCTTACCCTTAAACTCTTCCAGAAAGAAGTTGATATCAAGGTCGGTTGTCACGTAATAGTCATAGATATCAGCAACCTGATCAAAAATTATCGATTTATCCAACCAGCAACACCTCCGCAAATGTGGTCGGTAATCAGAACTGCAAACAAAAGAAGCAAGAATGATAAAAGCCGCTGCCTTTCTTGCTTCCTATTGCTGCAATTGTTGAAGTCCTGCATGACCGGCTGTTTCATTTAGGCAGCTAGGCGGCCATAGTATTTACAGTCTATATCCAAATTCATAGTAATACATGCTGAATATCTTTGACGGTATTATCTTTATTATGTCCCAGAAAAAAATCGAAGCGGGCCAAATTCATGGTCCGCTTCAACTATTTGATCAGGTTAATATAACCCGGAATTGCAGCTATTAATTATTAGATTCGTTATTCTTACCATGATTGTGCCCCATGAACAGCATCATAGCGCCCATCATCAAAGGACATATCAGAACCCCCAGCAGGGGAACCAGGCTGCCGATTTTTAATCCGGTATCAGGGATCAGCTGCCAGATGGCGTAAATTATTATTCCAATTATGAGCAGCCCCCAAAGGTTTCTCTTAATCCATGATGACCGGGGCTGGTTATTCGGATCAGGTGATTGGTGATCGTGATTACCGCCGCAGCAATTCATATTAAAACCTCCTTATGGCATACCTCTATTTGGTTTGCACTTTACATAGGCATTTTGGCACTGCCGCTGCCCATAATTAATTCAGGGTTTACCATACCAAAGATCATAGCGATATGAGCTACCACCAGGAATACAGTCAGGAGAATAAAGTGGGCTTTCATCTTTTGTTCGGGGGTCAGCTTTTTACCAACCAGCCCAAATTCCATCAGAGCTATACCGGCAGCGGGAATTACGCCACTCAGGTAGAAACCGACTGCCACTACGTCAACCCAGCCTCTCCAGGGCATACCCGGTATCGCGGTAGTCATCAGATAGACGAAAATACCCAGAAACCAGATTCCAAAAGCAATACCCAGGACCTTGCTGATGCTTCTCAAAGTTCCCTGATACTCACGATTAAAAACGATAAAGAACTCAATTGCTACCAGGGCTTCGGCCAACACCACCGGTACTGCCATGAATTTAATCAAATTCCAGGGTTGGGCGGTAGCCAGCAATTCCATGTAATGAGTCATGTTAGACACCGATACAACACTCCCTTTTGATGAAAATAGAATTTGTCTTTCAATTAACACATTGCAAGGAACGTACCAGCTTTGGGGGTTGCTGAAAAAGTGCCAACAATCGGTCTTACACACTTGTAAAGCGGTATCCATAAGTCATAAATTGTGCCATATCCCCCACCAGGTTGGGCCAATTAACCCAATCCGGCTGCCTCCTGCATTACATCCGTAATCCCATTCTTACTGTAAAGGCCAGGAAGTTTACCAGGCCAAAGATTAAAATGATTACAAAATAGGGCATTGATATTGCTAAAGCTTTTTTGGCACCGTAGTTATGCTTCGCAATCCGATAGGCAGTATAAAGGGAGCCAAAAGTGCCGCATATCACCAAAATGTATTGCAATACCTGAATCGTCGGGTCAGAAACAAATGCCATTGATCCCTTCATGTGCATCCCGAATAAGCCCATGAAAGTAAAATAAATTGCCTTCCCTTCCGCCAGAATATGGAACAAATTGTGTGCCAGCATACCAGCAAGATCAAGCGGAATAACTGCATAACCAAACTTGGCAAAAGCGTTGGCAAAACTCTCGCCGCTAATGTGTTTTGAAAAAGCAGTAGCCGTGAAAATCAATGTTATCGGAGCAGCCATGGCTAAAATAAATAGGATTGTAAAGGCTACATTAACATTAGTAATCCCTAGTAATTGCTCAACAAAGCTGAGAAATGACGAGTAGACGTCCAGCATGGTAATGTTCTGTACAAACACTATACCTACGAGTACAATCGCTAAGAAAGATTCCTCAAAGTGTGCTCTGGTTTGAGACCAGAATTCACTGGTGGGAATACGCGGGGAAATCCGTATAGAATCATGGGGACAGGTCTTGATGCAATTCGCACATAGATTACAGCTGGCACTGGTCTCCATAGTCATTGGAAATTCAAACATAGGACAGCCCGGGACTTTGTCATTTCCTGTATAACAATTCTTGGTCTTACATGTATGACAGATGTTTTTGTCGGCCCGTAGTCCCAGCATACCGGATCGTGAATAATTGCTGGATACACCACCGAGAAAACAGATGTAACGGCACCAGGTACGGCGTTCAAAAAACATACCTGTTATCATAACGCCAGCGAACATTAATAATAAGACTACTCCCGTGCCTCGGGGAGACTCTACCATCCCCCAAATGTGATCAGACCAGGTTATAAAGATGAAGACAATATCAACGATCCAGAGCCCGTACTTGCGAATAAAGTTAGGAACCTTGAGGTTAGCCCCAAATAGCTTTTGTGATATGTCACTAATCCAGGAAAACGGGCAAATTGCACACCAAAACCTACCAAATAAAAAGAATAGCACTGGTAATATTGGGAACCAAATAACCCAGGTGGCAGCAGTAGCGAAGTTTTCACTGGGATCTAAGGGTCCCCCTAAAGCTTGTACCATAACGACTGCAAAAACAATCAAAGTCAGCCATTGGAATACTTTGGGGTACCAATTACTCTTTAGAAAACCTTTGAGCCCAGGAAAGTTAAGGAAATTGATTGGTTGTTTTTTAGAAGACATTATAATGTTCCTCCAGTTTCAGCAGAGTTCTTTTTCTTAATAATTGCTGCGATTATGCCAGCGACAATAATTAGACTGGCCACACTGCCGATAAAGACCCAATTTGGCCCGGCTTTAGTAACGCTGATCGGAAATTCAGCCATCCCTTCTCCCAAAGATGAAGTTATGCTTACGGTTAAATTGATCTGGCCTGATTGAGGAAAAGTGATATCGGCCATATAAGTACCTGCTTCCATACTCATCCCATCCTGTTTCTGCAAGGTTACAGTTTGGGGAGCACTCCCATCAGACTTATCCATTTTATCCATGTCATCAGACATGTCATTGTTAGCGGTATTGCTGCTGTTGACCGGCAGACTGATAATCACTTTGGCGTCATTTACCGGTTGATCGGTCTCTTGGTTCTTTACGGTTACCTGAATGGATGCTGTCTGGCCAGCGGTCATATGTTCTGGGTCAGTCTCTACCGTTAGGTGATAAGGACCAGCCGCTTTCTCAATTTCACTGCCCCCGCCTGTGGCCCAGGCAGGTACTGCCAGGAAAAGGGTGATAAGCAATATCCACAGCATTAAAATCAAGGTCCGGGGTATGGATTTTTTGGTGCGTCTCATAAAAACTCCTCCTAAAAGATTTGGACTGACAAGCAACTTGCAAGATTAATGCCGGGGCTGCCGGGCAGCTAATAGTACGAGCTGTTTTTGGCAGATAAATTCTTATCCGGGGCTTTTTAAGTAAGGCCTGACAGGCGTTCTTTGAAGCATTCAGCCAACAGTAAAATTGGGCCATAAAACCCAAGAGTGTAGTATATGCCCCATCAATAAACGCCTTAACTTTTGAAAATCAGTAGGATTATTTGGCTCAGCGTGGGTTAGGGTAAATAATGGCTTAACTGGTGGATTTAAATGGGCTGGATGTTTTTATCCAGCAATTATATATTGGATAGTAAAGTTATCGGGTATATAATTTATACTACGATGGTCGGAATTAACTTTGGGAGCTGATAACCATTGGAAAAGGTTTTATTTTATCTGGGCCCTTTACCTATTTATAAATTTGGATTAACCATGGCGCTGGGAATTCTCGCTGGTTTTTGGGTGGTTAATTGGGAAGCCGGGCGGAAGCAATTAGATCAAGACCGGATATTTAACCTGGTCATGCTGGTTGTAATAGGAGGGCTGATTGGAGCCCGTTTATTTTACATCCTGGCTTATGCCCCAGGCTATTATTTTCAGCATGCAGTGGACATGCTGAAAATATATGAAGGCGGCCTTTCCATCCACGGTGGGATTATCGGTGCGGCTCTGGCCGGATGGTGGTATGCCCGAAAACATCATTTGGATTTTTGGTTACTAGCGGATACACTGGTGCCGGGAACGATTCTGGGACAAGCGATCGCTCGCATTGGCTGTGACGTTTTTGGGCTTCCGATGGCTTACCGTTGGCCGTGGGGAGTCATGGTGGGAGGAAGTCTGCTACACCCGGTACAGATTTACGAAATAGTTTTAGATTTGATACTCTTTTTGATTCTGTGGGGGAAAAGGTCAGGTTTGAAATATCAGGGACAGTTATTTACCAATTACCTTTTTGGTTATGCATTAATTCGCTTTATAATTGAGTTTTTCCGAGATAATCCTTTGATACTGGGTCCGCTGACCCCGGCTCACCTGACCAGTATGTTATTTATGGTTATAGCTATAGTGCTTCATATCTACCTTACAAATACGAATCGTATCGAAACGGATAGCTTAGGGAGAGGCTGGCGGGTTAGCTGGAAAGCATTGACGGGTACAATTTTACTGGGACTGGCTTCCAGCGGGTTGTTCTATTGCCTGAGCAGCCTGGTTTGAATTTTGGTAGTTTAAACACTGGGAAACAAATGCTGGGCATAGTAAGAGTAGTTAGTTCTTATGATGCTGAAAGGACCAGGAAATTTGCCGATGAACCGAATTGCCAAGCTGGCAACCGAATTAGCTAACGGCTGGGTTATTGCCGCCATGGTAATTATTATAACGGTATTTCATCTAACCACCAGGGTTGATGCACTGGGGGTGCATGAATTCCTGCGGCGGCTTTATTATATACCGATTATTCTGGCCGCTTACCGTTATAGAACCAATGGCGGTTTTCTGACTGCTTTGATTGCTGGGCTGGCTTACGCACCCCACCTGCTGATGTATGTGGGTAAACCGGAGATTCAGGTTATTAACCAGCTGATGGAGATACTTTTATTCATAATTGTGGGGACGGTTACGGGCGCTTTATCAGAGGTGGAGCAGCAGCGCAGTGACGAGCTAGAGTACCAACTGACCCAGGTAAAACGCCTGGAAAGTGAAGTCAGAGTAGCAGACCGTTTGGCGGCAGTTGGGCAGTTAGCCAGCGGAGTGGCACATGAAATCCGTAATCCTCTGGGTATAATCGGAGCTGCTGCTCAATTGGCCAAAGCTGATGATGCCAGTAAAGAAGATATTAGTGAATCAGTTACCGTGATATTAAAAGAAGTAGGACGGGCCAACCAAGTGGTAAGCCGCCTGCTGGATTTTGCCCGCCCGCACCCACCCCAATTTACATTACTGGATTTGATCGGGCTGACCGGGGAGGCCATACGTTTAACCCGGCAGTATGCCATTAATAACGGAGTGGCATTAAGCGCTGATTTACCAACGGACGATATGCTGGTGGAAGCCGATGCCGAACTGATTAAACAGGCATTGGTCAACCTGCTGATGAATGCAATCCAGGCTACTCCCCGTGAAGGAACTATAACTGTAAAAATGGGCTGGCAGACTCATAATTATAAGCCCGGCATGTTAATGGAAATTACCGACACCGGGATAGGAATCTCATCTGAGCAGGTTTCCAGGGTTTTTGACCCTTTTTATACCACCAGGGAGTTGGGAACCGGCCTCGGGTTATCGATTGTACACAGTATTGTTAAGGATCATGGCGGATATATTCGCATTGAAAGCGAAATGAACCAGGGAACTTCCGTTTATCTCTGGCTGCCCTGTAAGCAGGAGGAGGTGGATTAATGCCTCGGATATTGGTAATCGATGATGAAGAAAATATGCGCTGGGCCTTAAAAAAAGCCCTGACCAAAGATGGATACCAGGTAATTACGGCCTCGGATGCCGGTCAGGGATTGGAATTGATAAAGAAGCATCAGCCAGATCTGGTTTTAAGTGATGTTAAAATGCCGGGAATGGATGGAATGGAACTCTTAAATACCATTCGGGCAGAAAATCCAGAGCTGCCGGTGATCATGGTTACCGGTTTCGGCAGTATTGAATTGGCAGTGGAAGCGATGAAGGCGGGTGCCGCTGATTTTATATTAAAGCCATTTGATATTGAGACCGTAAAACTTTCAGTGCAGCGGGCATTAGGTATTGAAAAGCTGAAGGAAGAGGTCCGCTTTTGGCGTAATGAAACTGGCAATACCTGCGGGATAATAGGTCAGAGCCGGGCGATATTAACTACTCTTGATATGGTAAAGCAGGTTGCCCCTTCCCCGGCCACGGTACTGATAACCGGGGAAAGCGGAACCGGCAAGGAATTGGTCGCTCATGCCATTCACCAACTAAGTGCCCGAGCCGGGCAGCCTTTGATTAAGGTAAACTGTGCCGCTCTTCCCGAAAATCTTCTGGAGAGTGAACTGTTTGGCCATGAAAAAGGAGCCTTTACCGGAGCTATAAACCGAAAATTAGGCAGGTTTGAAAGAGCTGACGACGGCAGTATATTCCTGGATGAGATTGGAGAGCTTTCCCCCGGTATGCAGGCCAAACTGCTGCGCGTTCTGCAGGAAAAGGAAATCGAACGGGTTGGCGGAGTAGACACCATCAAGGTAGATGTCAGGGTTATTGCTGCCACCAACCGCGATCTGGAGCAGGAAGTTGATGCCGGTAGCTTTCGTGAGGATTTATACTATCGCCTCAAAGTAGTCCCCATTTGGGTACCGCCATTACGCGAGCGTAAGGATGATATTCCTGAGCTGGCGGCTAACTTTGCTGAACAGTATGCACGGGAGCTGGGTAAGGGCTCAATCAAGATAAGTTCTGAAACAATGGATTTCCTGAATCGTTATAATTGGCCAGGCAATGTACGCGAATTACAGAATGTTATCGAACGTGCAGTCATTCTCTGCCGGGAGCAAACCATTGTACCCGATCTATTGCCAGTTGAGGTATTAACTGCGGGTGAGATGAAATCGGCGAAGAACGGTTCTGCTGTAGGAAATACCGATTTCAGGC
>JBLNAA010000129.1:0-11859 GCA_050259135.1 Methylocystaceae bacterium
GCTGAATGTCCGCGATGAGAGTATTCTGCTGATTAAGGATTACCAGCGGGGTGCGGAGAGATCAGCAGCCGAAGTATTCTCTCTGCTGTCACGCAGCTTTGAAGAGGATGTCAATGACTCGATCTGGGTATCAAGGATGCTCGGTTATGGCAGTGGTTCCTCGGTTCTCGAACAAACGGTTTCTCCCCACGGCTACCGGTTGTTACAGAAACTGCCGCGCATCCCCTCGGCAGTTATCGATAACTTGGTCAATACCTTCGGGGTCTTTGGCCGCATATTGCAGGCCAATATCAATGAACTCGATGAGGTCGACGGAATAGGTGAGGTACGTGCCCGCTCCATCCGCAATGGGCTGAAACGAATGCAGGAGCAGTTAATGCTGGAATACACGGTGTAAGGAATAGACAAGTAACAACCTCAATACCTGCTGAAAGACTTCATTTGGGTACTAATAATTACCCTGCAACGACGTCAAGCAAGGCGTGGAGTAGCAGGGTAATTATTAGCACCCTATGTACATTCTTGTGTTCGCTTAAGTTTGAATAAGAAAGGGGACCTTCTCGACGGAGAAGGTCCCCTTTTCACTACTTTTTTTAAGTAAGGTTGAAGAAACCGAGTGATGTTGCCTGTTTATACTCCTTGATAAAGACATCATACAGATTGACGTTAAGTAAATTACAGAGGGCAGCGGTATAAAACATCATTTTCCCCAATTCGCCGGTTACCACTTCTTCACAGTTGGGACACATCTGGCCCCGCAAATGACTATCCAAATAAGCCCGTATTTCGTCAATGGTTTGGAGGTTATCCGGCAGCTGTAGTTTCCTGGCATCAACTGATATACATCCACACTCGGTAACTGATTTAGTTACCGCCCGGTTAACCCGGGATGTTGACTCTGATAGTTTGGACATTACATCTAGAATACTGTGGTGCCGGATGAGAAGTTCACCCACCACATTCTGAAACTCATCACAAATCAGATCTTTCAACCGGGTAAACCCTCCTTTGACCCTACCTTTTCTCTAAATTATAGGCATGATTATTTCCTGCTGTCAATTTTGACCGTTTCCGCTGAATACACCTGAAAGTGAGCTTTTGACCCCGAAAAGTTACTTTACGGGAGATAACCAACGGGCAAATGTATAAAATTTACCAATGTTAACAAAAATAGAGAAAGGAGGTGAAGTATTGTCATGGCCAAAACGAGGATAGCATTAAATCCCGGCCTTTTATTAGCTTGTATCGGTTTTTCAGCCTGGTCTGGCTACAATTTGCTCCTGCTGCTGCCTACGCAGAACATTCTGGTTGTGGGAGTTAGTATAGGTGCGGCTTTGATTCTGTATCTAATTGGGATCGGCCTTTATAAGCGCATGAAAAGAACCTGGAGGCAGGTGTGGGGTGACATTGACAGCACCAGCCCCGAAGTATTGATCGCGTCCCTGACCGGAGTTATAGTAGGAGGATTATCCGGTCTTTGTTTGGGGGGGCCCTTATTAAAGATGGGGACTATGGGCCCGATAATTACTATTGGGTTGGTAGTAATGGGATCAGGAATCGGTAACCGTATCGGCAGGCGGCGAGGAAAAGATATGGTAAACTGGATTCGTGAATTGCCGACACCGAGTGACGGAGCACAAATAGTACCGAAGGTTCTCGATACCAGTGCGATTATCGACGGGCGAATTTATGATATTTGTTTAAGCCGATTTTTAGAAGGCAGAATGGTAGTGCCATCATTTGTGATTGAAGAACTCAGGCATATTGCTGATTCATCCGATTACCTGCGCCGCAGTAAGGGGCGTCGGGGTCTGGATATTCTGAACAAAATGCAGAAGACCAACAACATTTTTATAGAAATCTGGGAAGGAGACTTTCCCGAGGAACGGGAAGTGGACATGAAACTGCTTCGCCTCTGTCGGGAACTGGGTGCCAACATTGTAACCAATGACTATAATCTGAATAAGGTGGCTGAGTTACAGGGTATTCAGGTTTTAAACGTTAATGAATTGGCTAATGCGGTTAAAGTTATGGTTTTCCCTGGTGAAAGCATGCAGGTTAGTATAGTTAAAGAAGGCAAGGAACAGGGACAGGGTATCGGTTACCTGGAAGACGGTACCATGGTAGTGGTTGAAAATGGCGAGCAGGAAATTGGTACTCAGGTGGATGTCATGGTGACCAGTGTTTTTCAAACCGCGGCGGGCAGGATGATATTTACCCGCCGGGTTCGGGATCGAGATAATGGACAGGTTGAGGTGAATATGGTTGGCTAAGTCGGTGGGGGTTATCCTCGCCGCCGCCGGGCAGGCTCGGCGGATGGGGATGGGGAGAAATAAGGCGTATTTACTTCTGCAAGGTAAGCCAATCCTGGCTTACTCCTTGCAGTTTTTTGCTGCTTGGCCGGAAGTCAAGCAGGTGGTGGTGGTTACCGGCCAGGATGAAATAGCCCTGGCTGAGGAGCTGGTCAAAAATGTACCGGCGGCTGTTGATAAAACGCAGGTGGTGGTTGGAGGCCGGGAAAGACAGGATTCAGTTTTTATCGGATTAGCCATGATAGCGACGGACATTGATTGGGTGGCAGTCCACGATGCTGCTCGTCCCCTGATCAGCAGTGATTTATTCCTTGACCTCCTGGCCCAGGATGCACCGGGGGTTATTCCGGTGATACCAGTTACCGACACGGTTAAACAAGTCGACGAGCAAGGGATGGTCGTCAAGACGATTCCCCGCTCCGGGCTGTTTATGGTCCAGACCCCCCAGGTATTCCAGGCCACCGTGCTGCGGGAATGTTATTCCCGGGCACGGGCCGAAGGCTATTACGGGACCGATGATGCCAGCCTGCTAGAGCATTATGGATATCCGGTAAAAGTAGTAGCCGGCATGAAACAAAACCTGAAAATTACCACCCCTTTGGACCTTGATTGGAGTGAAGTCTGGCTGCAAAAGGCAGAAAGAGGTGTTTAATCTGCGTATAGGACAGGGATTTGACGTTCACCCGCTGGTCGCCGGGCGCAAGCTGATACTGGGGGGAGTTACCATAGCTTTTGACCGGGGACTGTTAGGGCACTCTGATGCCGATGTTCTGACTCATGCGATTATGGATGCCCTGCTGGGAGCTGCTGCTCTGGGTGATATTGGTCAGTATTTTCCGCCGAGTGATCCTCAGTATGCGGGAGCAGACAGCCTGGTATTATTAAAGCGGGTTAAGAATCTGGTCCGTGAGGATGGTTATCGGATTGTAAATATTGATAGTACGGTTATTGCTGAAAAACCGCGCCTGGCCGAATACATACCAGAGATGCGAGAAAAGATTGCCGAAGCCCTTGAAGTTCCGGCCAGCTGTGTCAGCATAAAAGCTACCACCAGTGAAGGATTGGGTTTTACCGGGCGTGGTGAGGGTATAGCCGCTCTTGCGGTGGCACTTATCAGTAAACAGGGCGGGCTGCTTACCCTGTAAGATGGTAGAATATAAGCAGTCAGATGAATGTGAAGCTCTCCCGGTATATCTGGCACAATAAGCACTAACCTAGAATAAAAACTCCTGCAAACCGGGTGAATTTAGTTTTCGGCGCCGGGTACAGGTCAGGGAGATAAGTCTAATAGTTTAAAAGGAGGGTTTTGGTTGCCTCAGATTAAGGTGCGCTTTGCGCCCAGCCCTACCGGTCCGCTGCACATCGGCGGGGCGCGCTCAGCTCTGTTTAATTATCTTTATGCGCGTAATCAAAAAGGAATATTCCTGGTTCGTACCGAGGATACTGATATAGAACGTTCACGCCCTGAATTTGAAGCTGAAATTCTAGCTGCCCTTAAATGGTTGGGATTAAGCTGGGATGAGGGAATTGAGGTAGGAGGCGCCGCCGATCATTACCGGCAAACCGAACGGCTTGATACCTATAGTAAATATGCCCAGAAACTTCTTGATAATGGACATGCCTATTACTGTTTCTGCACCGAGGAAGATCTGGAAGCGGAACGTGAGCAGTTGATGGAAGCAGGGGAAATGGTGAAATACCAGGGCCGCTGCCGCCATTTGACCCCTGCGCAGGTAGATGAAAAGCTGGCTGCCGGCTTAAAACCGGTGGTGCGCTTCAAAGTTGAGGATGGCCCTGACATTTGTATTCACGATCAGGTCCGAGGAGAGGTGTCCTTTCCCCGTTCTAATATTGGTGATTTTATTATCGTCAAATCAGATGGAATACCCACCTATAACTTTGCGGTTGTGGTGGATGACCATCTTATGCAGGTGAGCCATGTTATTCGAGCCGAAGAACATCTGTCCAATACCCCGCGGCAAGTACTGATTTATGAGGTATTGGGATGGGAGATACCGCAATTTGGACATATTTCCCTGATCCTGGGGGCTGATCGGCAAAAAATGAGCAAACGCCATGGGGCCACCTCGGTAGCAGCATATCATGATCAGGGTTATCTTCCGGAAGCGGTGGTCAATTATTTAGCTTTATTAGGTTGGTCACCTGAAGGTGAACAGGAACTGTTCAGCCTTAAGGAATTGGAACAGAGCTTTAGCCTGGACCGGGTGAGCAAGAGCCCGGCAGTTTTTGATTTAGATAAACTAAATCATATTAATCGTGAACATATTAAATTAAAAACTGATGAAGAATTAGGAGTGCTAATCCGGCCATATCTGGAAAAGTCAGGGCTTCGTAATCAGGTGAATCAGTTGGACGATCAACGGTACTCTTATCTTGTGCACGGTGTTCGTGACTATTTAGCCTGTTTGGGTGATGCCCCGACTCATGCGGCAATCTTCTTGGCTGCGCCGGTTTTAGATGAGGCGGCCCGGGAGGTTCTTCAGCAGGCAGAAGCAAAACAGATCTTACGGGAAATCAACGATACCATTCCTGATGTGATCACCCCTGAGGTAGTCAAAAGTTATTTGAAAAGTTTTATCAAGCAACACCAGGTGGGGGGCAAAGCGGTATACCTGCCCCTAAGATGTGCACTAACCGGTCAGGAGCATGGACCGGAAATTCCCTATCTGCTGGCGGTGATGGGGAATGAACAAATAAAATCCCGCCTCCAGGCAGTTCTCTAGAAAGCAGGGATAATCATGACCAGTGATCAGCAGCTATATGACCAAGCCCATGCATTTATTCAGACCATGATTGCCGAAAGTGGGAACTATGAAGAGACTCTGCGCTATCTTTATGTTCTTCACAGTGTGATTGATCAGTACATGGGTGAGATGGAGGAATCTGGTGACGATTATCCGGACTTACAGTAGTTGACAAATATATGCTCTATGCCATATATTTTAATAAATATCCATAAGTCAAATGCTTGGAACGGGAGGAGTAAGCTCTATCCCTGCCTTCAGAGAGAGTTGGTCATCAGGCTGGAAGCCGACTCAGGTAGTAAGGGCTGAAGGGTGCGCCCGGGAGCAGGTTCGGTGAACAATCAGTAGCCGGATTCGGTTAGCCTCGTTATTGGCTGCTGAGAGGTACAGTACGCTGCGGGCGGCTGTGCAAGCAGTGTGGAACCACGGAAGGTTTAAGCCTTTCGTCTCTGTGTACAGGGACGAAAGGCTTTTTTATTACTCAAAATCTTTGTTTATTGCTAAGGACATGGAATACCGCGGCGGCATCCGGCGGCTTCGGGAACAATTGCCGCTCGCTTCCTCCCTCACTGGGTACCGCGTCAACAGCGCATCCATACGCTGACGACGCTCTCGCTGCCTCTCCCCCAGGAGGACTTCCTCAGGCGCTTATGCGCCTTCAGGGCGCTGCAGCTTGCCCCAGTTCAGAGCGTCGGCATTGCGGATTGTTCTGCGAAACCTTGGAAATCGCCACCTTGGGTATTCCACTCCCCATCCAAGTACTTTGTCACGTGCTACATTTTTGTTTGCCTATGCTCTGGTTTGGGAACTTAATTTGGTTTCCGCATATATTACATTATTGCTTAAAGACATGGAAGGTATTACCAAAAGGAGGATGACCCAAATGGCATTCTGGAAAACATTTAACGAAGATATTGAAGCCGTATTGGAGCGTGATCCCGCTGCTCGTTCGCGCCTGGAGGTCATTTTGTGTTATCCGGGAGTAAAGGCTATTATTATGCACCGCATTGCCCACCATTTTTGGAAAAAGGGTATGGTGGTGCTTCCCCGCCTGCTTTCCCAGTTTAACCGGCATATGACCGGGATTGAAATCCACCCGGGGGCCTCAATCGGACACAAATTATTTATTGATCATGGGTCGGGGGTTGTAATTGGCGAAACTGCCGAAATAGGTGATAATGTAACTATATATCAGGGTGTAACTTTGGGCGGAACTGGTAAAGAAAAGGGCAAGCGCCATCCCACCATTGGAAATAATGTAGTTATCAGTGCTGGTGCCAAGGTACTCGGTTCTTTTACCGTGGGTGACAATGCTCGTATTGGTGCCGGTTCAGTTGTCTTAAAGCCAGTAGCGGATGGCAGTACCGTGGTTGGTGTTCCCGGACGCTGTGTAATCCAAGAGGGTAAACGGGTTGGTGACGAGATTAACTTGAACCATGATAAGCTGCCTGATCCGGTCGCTGATGCCATGCGGTTTATGGAGCGCCGACTGGCCCAGTTGGAAGCGAGAATTAAAGAATTGGAGGCGAATGCCGTTGATTCGGATATACAATACACTGAATCAGGAGAAGGAGGAACTGCTACCGCTTAAACCTCCGCATATAGGTATGTATGTTTGCGGTCCCACCACTTATAACTTTATCCACCTGGGCAATGCTCGTCCACTGGTGGTATTCGATACGGTACGCCGTTACTTAAAGTACCGGGGCTATGATGTAACTTATGTCCAAAATTTCACCGATGTTGATGACAAGATTATTAACCGGGCGCGGGAAGCGGGAGAAGACCCGCTGAAACTGTCAGCTCGTTATATTGATGAATACTTCCTGGATGCTGACAGCCTGGGAGTACAAAGAGCCGATGTTCATCCCCGGGTCAGCCAGCATATTCCAGATATTATTGCTGCGGTTGAAGGTTTAGTCAAGGGTGGGCATGCCTATCCGATCGATGGAGATGTTTATTTCCGCATCAGTTCTTTTCCGGAATATGGCAAGCTGTCCCACCGGGATCAAGAGGAAATGTTAGCGGGTGCCCGGGTTGACATCGATGACCGCAAGGAGAGTCCGATGGATTTCGCCCTCTGGAAAGCAGCCAAGCCAGGTGAACCGGCCTGGGATAGTCCCTGGGGACCGGGCCGGCCGGGCTGGCATATTGAATGTTCAGTGATGTCGACCAAATATCTGGGACAAACTCTGGATATCCACGGAGGCGGCTTTGATCTTATCTTCCCCCATCATGAAAATGAGGTAGCGCAGGCCGAAGCTTTAAGCGGACAACCCTTTGTCAACTACTGGATGCACAATGGGTTTATTACTGTAAATAAGGAAAAGATGTCCAAATCATTGGGCAACTTTTTTATCGTTCGAGATATCCTGACCAAGTATCCCCCGGCCGTGGTCCGCTTCTTCCTGCTGGCCACCCATTATCGCAGCCCGCTTGATTTTGATGATTCGCGGCTGGAAGAAGCCGGGCGTGCTCTGGCGCGCCTAACTACCTGCCGGGGATTAATGAAAGAGTACTTATCTTCAGCAGTGGTTAACCATAAAACCAAAATAGCAGAAACCGAGTTATTGAATGAGATAGCAAATGCCAGACTTGAGTTTATTGAAGCCATGGATGATGATTTTAACACGGCTCGGGCTCTCGGTCACCTTTTTGATATCTGCCGGCTGGTCAATGGCTATATGGCTGCCCATCCGAACAAGAAATCAGAAGAGCTGACGGTAGTAAACCAGATAAGTGAAACCTTTGAAGAGCTTTATACGTTGCTGGGATTAGATGATTGCCGCCAGACGGCGGAAAACAGTGAACGGGTCCAGCTGCTGCTGGGAGTTTTAATCAACATGCGTAACCGGGCCCGTACCAGTAAGAATTACGATCTGGCTGACCGCTTACGGGATCAGGTGGTTACCTGGGGGATTGTTTTGGAGGACGCAGCTGGAACCACCAGGTTTAAAGCGGAAAAGTTCCCAGCCGATGAAGCTGTAGCAGAGTATCTGGTGAGCTTACGGACCGAACTTAAGCGCGGCAAACAATATAAAGATGCTGATTACCTGCGGGAACTGCTGCAGGGGGCTGGAGTTATAGTTGAAGATACCCGGGAAGGAGCGCGATGGCGTTTTGAGGGCATTGTTTCCAGTTAGCACCCGTGATATAAGAGAGTATTCCTCTCCCGCCCTGGCCTATTTAGGGGATGCCCTGCTGGAAATGTATATCCGGGCTCACCTGGTTAAAGAAGAGGTAAGACCGGTCAGGAAGCTGCACCAGGCAGCGATCGGTTTAGTCAGTGCTGCCAACCAGGCTCGGGTTGCCGAACGTTTGGAGGAGATATTAACGCCCGAAGAGCGCGAGGTGCTGCGCCGGGGACGTAATGCCAAAGATACCGGAAGCCGCGGAAGTGATGCTCGCGACCATGCTATAAGTACGGGATTGGAAGCCGTTTTTGGGTATCTCTTTATAAAAGGTGATGAGAGACGGCTGGAACAATTGTTAAAATTATTTATTGAAATAAGTTCCTGATCGATCGGGTGAGAGGGAGGTAACGGGGGCATGATAGTAAAAAGACCGGAAGTATTAGTACCAGAGCGGCAGCTTGACCCAATGGTGCTAAAGCGCCTGGAGCGGTATGCTAGGGTTTGTTATAAATCCGAAGGTAATTTGAGTGAAGATGGCAGTGATCGCTTTATTCGCTCGAAGATTAAACTGGGGCATGAATCGATCATCGAACATGAAAAAATCACGGTAATGTTTGTTATTGACCGGGGAGTATCGCATGAATTGGTGCGGCATCGGATAGCAGCTTACAGCCAGGAATCAACCCGTTACTGTAATTATGCTAACCAGAAGTTTGGTGAGGAAATTACCGTTATCGAGCCCTACTTTTATCGGGGGACAGGTAATTATCAGATCTGGCAGGAGGCCTGTGAACAAATTGAAAAAGCCTACATGGCATTACTCGCTGCTGGCAGCAGCCCACAGGAAGCCCGTTCAATTTTACCAAACTCTTTAAAGACTGAGATTGTGGTTACCTTTAATATGCGTGAGTGGCGGCATTTCTTGGCCCTGCGCTGTGATAAGGCAGCTCATCCGCAAATGCGTCAGGCAGCTATTCCTCTCCTTTTATCGCTAAAAGAACGCTTGCCCGGTTTATTTGATGATATTGCTTATGACGAAAGCTTCCCGGCTGAGCATTATGCCGCAGTTACTTATACCGATGATTATTTTAACGCTATATAAGTGGTGATTTAATGGAACGATTGGAAGGTATCAACAGTGTGCTCTCGGCCCTGGAGGGCGACCGTGAGATTAACAAGATTCTAATTATGGAAGGCAAGACCGGACGCTCGGTTGATAAGATAATTAACCTGGCCCGGGAACGTCAAATACCGTTGGTTACCTTAAACCGTCAGCGTTTTGAATCAATGGCCCAGAGTGCTTATGCCCAGGGGGTTATGGCTGAAGCTAAAGCATATGCCTACGCCCGGGTGGATGATATCCTGCAATTAGCTGAGCAAAGAGGAGAAGAACCCTTTATCGTTATACTTGATGGCTTAGAGGATCCGCAGAATGTCGGATCAATTATTCGTACTGCTGAATGTGCCGGGGTACATGGAGTGATAATCCCCCGTCATCGTGCAGCGGGAGTTACCGCAGCCGTATCAAGAGCCTCTGCGGGGGCCCTGGAACATATGCTGGTAGCTCAGGTGGCCAATGTTGTTCAGACCCTGGAGGAACTCAAGAGTATCGGCTGTTGGGTTATTGGTGCTGATATGCAAGGAGAAGCTGCCTGGGGGCAGGCGAAGCTGCCGACTCCGGCGGTACTCGTTATTGGCAGTGAGGGTAAGGGATTACATCGACTGGTGAAGCAGAAATGCGATCTGACGGTACGTATACCGATGAGCGGGCACACCGGTTCACTTAACGCCTCGGTATCGGCGGCTTTGCTTATTTATGAAGTACTCAGGGGGAGAGAGTGTGCCAGCCAAAAAGGAAACAGTCCTCATCGTTGACGGCTATAACGTTATCTATGCCTGGCCGGAACTAATGCAGCTTAAGGATAAATCGCTGCAGGCTTCCCGGGAAGCTTTAATTGACATCATGATTAATTATGCTGCCTACAAGGGATACCGGGTATATGTGGTTTTTGATGGTCAAGGAACTGAAGATACGGTTGAGTATAACGGAAGTATCTATACCTGTTATACCCGCGAAGGGGATACGGCCGATCAGTATATTGAGCGCCTGGTAGGCGATGAAGCATTTACCGCCTGTGAGGTTTATGTAGCGACCTCTGATTATGCTCAGCAAAGGATCGTTCTGGGGCGGGGGGCTCACCGGATAAGCAGTCGGGAATTGCATATACAGGTGCAGAAGATGTGGGATAAGTTTGATCGCTTGCAGGAAAAAACAGGTTCCTGGAGCGGGATGCTGGTTTCCCGGTTAGGGGCAGAAATGAGGACGGCGCTGGAAAAATTACGCCGCAGTAAATAACCGGATGGTTAGTATTACCAGTTGTAAGCGGTAAGTATAACAGTTAAGGTTTAATATGGAAGATTACCAGATATGTTGATCGTTATATGTTATTTAATTGACGGGTTAAATTTTATTTAGATATAATTATGGTGTCCGCAAGGACTACACAGAAGGCCTCCGTAAAAAGAACTGTACTGGTTGTTACTGGGAGAAGAGAGAAGTTGGGGGCGGGGTGAATGGGTCTAACCGCATTACTGAATGCCGATTCGGCAGCTGTGTACGAACAACTTAATGATGAGAACATAGTGGAGATGGCCCAGACTGGGGATCAGCTGGCCACTGAATTCCTGGTGGAAAAGTACAAGAATTTTGTACGAGCCAAAGCCAGGTCTTATTTCCTGATTGGGGCGGATAAAGAGGATATCATCCAGGAAGGCATGATTGGCCTCTTTAAAGCTATTCGCGATTATAAAGGGGACAAGCTTACTTCTTTCCGGGCTTTTGCCGAATTGTGCATTACCCGGCAGATTATTACCGCCATTAAAACGGCGACCAGGCAGAAGCATATCCCGCTAAACTCCTACGTTTCACTTAACAAGCCGATTTATGATGATGAATCGGACCGCACTTTAATGGATGTGTTATCAACCGCACGGATTACTAACCCGGAAGAAATAATCATCAGCAAAGAAGAGTTTAACAGTATTGAACAAAAAATGGGTGAAATCCTTTCATCGTTAGAGTGGAAGGTTTTAATGGCTTATCTGGAAGGCAAGTCTTATCAGGAAATCGCGGTGGAGTTAAAACGTCATGTGAAATCTATTGATAATGCCCTGCAGCGGGTAAAGCGCAAACTGGAAAAGTATCTGGAAGAGCGGGAAGCATTCTAAGCAAGCATTATCATTTGGCTGATAAAACCAACATTTGATATTCAATTAAATTAGGTTAAACAAGTCTCAATCTTACTGGTGGAAACTACCAGCCGCTATCAAATTGGCATGATAGCGGCTGTTTTGTCCTTTTTGCTTGAAACAGCCTTGACTTTTGCATTGACCCAAGTATAATTAATAATTGCGGCGCCGACGTAGCTCAACTGGCAGAGCAGCTGATTTGTAATCAGCAGGTTGCGGGTTCGAGTCCCATCGTCGGCTCCAGAAAGCTAAATACGTGGAGGGATACCCAAGAGGCTAAAGGGGGCAGACTGTAAATCTGTTGGCACCGCCTTCGCTGGTTCGAATCCAGCTCCCTCCACCATAATCATCGCGGGGTGGAGCAGTTGGTAGCTCGTCGGGCTCATAACCCGAAGGTTG
>JBLNAA010000130.1:0-12630 GCA_050259135.1 Methylocystaceae bacterium
TACTGATAGAGAAATTATAACTGCTGTCAACGTTATTAACCTCCAAAGCATCTTTAACCTGTCGCTGGTGATGGTTTTTGCTCATGCGATGCTGATATTGGCTTTTTTCTGGCACTATACCGCTTATAACCGAATTAACAACCTCTGGCACTTGGGCATCATGAGTGCTCATGCTGTAATGCTGTGCATCATTGCCAGCTTGGGATTTGCCTGCTGGTACCTTAATCGTCATCAATTAGCAGAAAGCCGGGCGGCCGGTATCATAACAATCCTGACCAGTGCTGGCTACCTCTCATTTGGGGTGGTACTGAGTTTAATTGACCAGATGGTTATGCCGGCCACTGCCATTATTCCCTTTTTGATTGCCTGTATGGGGATGGCAATTACCGTAATCAATTCGCCCCGCACCAGCATCATTCAATATACGCTGGCTTTATTATTATTATTTATAAGTTTTGTCCTGAAGCAAAGCAATACGGATGTTATAATGTCAATTACGGTTAACTCCATGTTTGTGGTAGCCATCGCTCTAACTATGGCCATAATTCGCTGGCAGACCACGATTACCGATCTGGAACAGAAACGCTATATTAAAATACAAAATCAGGAATTAGAGCAAAAGAATCAGCAGCTGCAGTATAATGCCACCCATGATTATTTGACCGGGTTCTTTACCCGCCATGAGTTCATTGGTTTTGCCGAAAGGGAAATTGCCAGAAACCGACGCGGGGGCAAGGAGGCCTGTGGAATAATCATTGATATGGACTATTTTAAACAGATTAATGATCACCATGGGCATCCAGCGGGCGATTTTGTCCTGCAGGAAGTGGCAGCTGCTATTCGCTCTGCTCTCAGAGTGATGGATATTCCAGCTCGCTTCGGCGGAGAGGAATTTGTAATTCTGCTGCCGGAAACCTCCCTGGACGGCGGAGAAAAGGCAGCAGAACGTATTCGGGAAGCTATACAGGCCTTGAAGATTATAGTTGATGGAAAGGAGATTTTGGTTACTGCGAGCTTTGGGGTTGCCGCCTTGGGCGAGTCATTTAACACCTTTTACAATGCAGCGGATTTAGCGTTATATCAGGCTAAAGCCGCTGGCAGAAACCGGGTTTGCCTTTAACCTGGATAAACTTTAGAGTATAGATTATAAGGACCGCTTTCGGTTAAGGCCGGAAGCGGCTTTTTTGTTAGAAATGGGATAAGAATGAATTTCAAGTCAAAGATAGCCAGGTCCAAGCATAACTATTGGACAAGGGGAACAACCATATAAGGTCAATTAGCTTAAACGGTGAATTTAGGGGGGTGAGCGGGGTGAGAAGTGATGTGCTCAAAGATGGTGTGCTCAGAAGTTCTTCGCGGTCATTGCTGAAAGCACTGGGCCTCACCAATGAGGAGATTAAAAAGCCCTGGATCGGTATCTGTAATTCGTTCAATACGTTGGTGCCCGGGCATATGCATTTAAACACTATTACCGAAGCAGTAATGGCAGGAGTATACAGCAATGGGGGAACACCTTTTGTATTTCCCGCTATTGGAATATGTGACGGTATTACCTGCGGTAACCCTGGGATGCGGTTTTCTTTGCCCAGTCGTGAACTGATTGCTGATTCTATTGAGACGATAGTTGAAGCCCATGCGCTTGATGCTCTGGTGCTGATCCCTACCTGTGACAAGATAGTGCCGGGTATGTTGATGGCAGCGGCCCGGCTTGACCTGCCTTGCATTGTGGTTTCAGGAGGCCCCATGATGGCAGGGAGGCTAGAGGGACAGAATGTCAGCATCATCAGTATCGGTGAAGCCATCGGTTCGCTGATGAAAGGCGAGACCAGTGTGGAAAAACTGGCCGAATTGGAGGAGGCCGCCTGCCCAGGATGCGGAGGGTGTGCGGGGATGTTTACTGCAAATTCCATGAACTGCCTGACTGAGGTATTGGGTATGGCACTTCCGGGTAATGGTACAATTCCAGCCGTTGCTTCCGCACGTTTGCGAATGGCTAAAAATGCTGGTTATAGAATCGTCGACATGTTTAGGGAGGATTTGAAACCATCAAGGATTATGACTTCTCAGGCGCTGCAGAATGCAGTAGTACTTGACATGATGATCGGATGCTCAACTAATACCGCTTTGCATTTGCCAGCTATTGCCCATGAACTGAGAATTGATCTTGATATAAATGTTTTTGATGCTATTGGACGTCAGACCCCGAATATTTGTCATATATCACCTGCGGGACCATATCACCTCCAGGATTTGGATGAAAATGGAGGTGTATCCGCCATCCTGGATCAAGGAATTAAAGGAAAGCTGATTAATGGAGACTGCCTGACGGTGAGCGGGGATAGGTTGGCGGCAGTTGTTGAAGGGGCGGCTGCCAGAATCAGAAACCAGGAGGTTATCAGACCGCTCGAACGTCCCTATAGTGAAGAAGGTGGACTGGCTATCCTGTGGGGGAATATTGCCCCGGAAGGATCAGTAGTTAAAATCAGCGCCATGGATCCGGCAATGTTTTATCATAGGGGACCGGCCCGGGTTTTTGAATCTGAGGGGCAGGCACAGCAGGCAGTTTTGCAAGGCCAGATCAATAAGGGCGATGTGATCGTAATCCGAGGTGAGGGGCCGCAGGGGGGGCCGGGCATGCAGGAAATGATAGCAGTAACCGCACTGTTAGCCGGTTTCGGTTTAGCTTCCGAGGTAGCACTTATAACTGACGGCCGCTTTTCAGGAGCTACTCGGGGGGGATCGGTAGGCCATATTTCACCCGAGGCTGCTGCCGGCGGACCGATAACTCTGATCGAGGAAGGTGACCAAATCGAGATTGATATTCCAGCACGTACAGTTAATGTTGTGGTCGATGCAGAAGTACTGGCTCAAAGAAAAGATAATTGGCAGCCTCCTGCTGCCAAAACAACCCGGGGATGGCTGGCCCGTTACGCTCAAATGGTCGGCCCAGCCTCATCAGGTGCAGTCTTAAAAACAAGGCTTTAATTATAAACAGCAGGTAATTTTGTTAAAAAGAGGATTCCAAAAATGGATAGCGAAAGGAAGGCAGTAACCAATAAAGATTCTAAACTTCTGTTTATCTGCTTGAACTACCTGTTGCTGTCTTCACCAGTTTTTACCGTAAATTTCTAGGCTTAAGCTTACCACCAACTACTCCACTTAAAATATTCACATTAATATGAACAGGGTTCGGCACAGTAGAACACGGGTATTAAAGTTAGCTGTTAAATACGGCTGACTTTGTTAAGGGAGGTAGAAAAATGCCTGGTGGAAACCAACTGAAGGCTGAAGTTTTGAATACTTCAGCTTGCTCGCTGTGCGGAGCTTGTCTTGACTGGTGCCCCTATTTAAAGAATCTTGAGGACCATCTGGTACTCCGCTTTGACTGCCCGGTTAATGACGGGCGCTGTTATGCCGTATGTCCGCGTACCATGACGGATTGGGAGGCTGTTCAGCAGCATTGCTTCCCTGACCTGTCGCCAGGGGTTGAAATGGGCAGATACACTGCAGTTTACCGAGTTAGAGCCCAGCACTCCATTGAACGGGTTCAAGACGGCGGCGTAGTAAGCACCCTGCTGCTAACTGCGCTGCATGGCAGAATGGTTGATGGTTTGCTGCTTACTGGACGTGATGAGCCGCTGATACCCGCACCTTTGCTTACAGATGAAACTGATGAAGTTGTCCGGTCAGCCGGGTCGCGCTTTCTTGCCAGCCCGGGTTTAAGGAAGATTACCGAAGCACAGAACAAAGGGTGGCAGCGTCTGGCGGTAGTTGGGCGGCCCTGCCAGATACAGGCCTTGCGTAAGATGCAGCTTAACCAGCCGGCTGATAAACAGCCGCTGGAGATATTGAGCATCGGCTTATTTTGTTTATGGTCTTTGTCATGGTCCTTCCTTGATTATCTGCAGGAAGAATACCCGGGTCTGAGTTTTACCCGCATGGCTATTCCCCAGCATGGGGTGGAACTGTATGCCGGCGAGGAGACCAGGGTGGTGCCGACGGAAAAGGTTCGGGAATACGTTCGCCCGGGATGTCATTATTGTTTGGATATGACTTCCGAGCTGGCAGATATCTCGGTAGGGGCATTTGAAGCTGAGGCCGGCTGGAATACGGTAATAGTTCGCAGTCAGTCGGGGGCTGATTTGCTGGCTAAGGCTCAGAAAGATGATCTGCTGCTGGTTGAAGAGTACCCAGTTGTTGAGCTTGAACGGCTGCGGATCGCCTCTTTGCGGAAAAAGGCTCGTAATCTTGGCCTGATTGCTAAAGCAGTAGAGGACGGCTTATTCCCCGGGTTTATAAATCTGGATGCCGATATCTACCAGAGGATAAAAGGGCAGGCGGAAGGGACGGTGAATAGCTGATGGAATGGATGGTAACTGCCAGAGAACCAGGTAAGACCTATTTAATGCAAGGTAACGAAGCAATTGTTCGGGGGGCTCTGGAAGCAGGAATTCGTTTTGCTGCCGCTTATCCCGGTTCCCCTTCTTCGGAAATAATGACCATGCTGGGCCATGTTGCCCACGAGATGGGATTATATGCAGAATGGTCAACCAATGAAAATTGTGCTTTTCAGGCGTGTATGGGTGCTTCCATGGGGAGGATTCGCTCCTTGTGTGTAGTTAAGCAAAATGGTTTGCTGACCATTGGTGATGCACTGCACACTGCCGGTCTTTCCGGATGTTGGGGGGGTACTGTTCTGGTAGTCGCTGACGACCCCAGTGCTCATTCCAGTACCAATGAATTTGATTCCCGCCATCAAGCCCGGGCAGCCAGTATTCCCCTGTTGGAACCGGCTACTTTCCAGGAAGCCAAAGATATGATTAAGTATGCTTTTGAACTCTCGGAAAAGCTGCAGCAGGTGGTAATGGTCAGGAGTGTAACCCGCATCTGTCATGGGCGCGGCAATGTTACACTGGGTGAACTGCCGGAATTACTTGCCGACCCGAAACCGATAGGGGAATGGGATAAATTACTGGCCTTGAATTGGTTTCACGATTTAATGCTCGGCAAATTGGCTCAAGCAGAGGCAGCTTTTGAGGCCGCACCTTTCAACCAATATGTGGGACCTGAGGAACCCGAACTATTGATTATTACTTCCGGAACCGGCTGGTATTACAGCCTGGAGGCGATAGACAAGCTGAAGCTTGATGACCGGGTGGGTATCCTCAAATTGGGCTGCACCTGGCCCTTGCCTGAACAACTGGTAGTTAAGCATCTGCAGAAGACCAAACGGGTGCTGGTAGTGGAAGAGGTAGACCCCTTCCTGGAACAGAATGTCGCTAATATAATTGCTCATCACCCCGAACTGAATCTTAACTTATCGGGCCGTTACCAGCATAAAGCACTGCCCGCTTCCTTTGAGCTCTCTCCTGATGTGGTAATTGCTTCATTATCAGCTCTGATGGAGGTGCCTTATATATCCCCTGCCCGGGGAGAGGTACCAGCCGATGCGGTTGTCAATATACCGCCGCGCGATTTAACCTTCTGTGCCGGTTGTCCCCACCGGGCTTCATTTTTCATTCTTAAACAAACCCTGCGCCTGCGGGAGAATGCCGGGGTGGTCATGGGTGATATCGGGTGTTACACCCTGGGCGGCAATCGGGCCGGTCATTTTGGCCTTCAGGCCCTGGGGTGCATGGGGGCTGGCATCAATATGGGTGAAGGACTCGGTCAGTTAACTCGTTTTGGATTTGAACATCCGGTTTTAGCGGTAGCCGGCGACTCTACTTTCTTTCATTCCTGCCTGCCCGGTCTGATTAATGCTCGTTACCATAATTCTGATATGTTGTTCGTGGTTCTCGACAATTCGGCTACGGCTATGACCGGTTTCCAGCCGCACCCCGAAATTGCCGTTAACTGCATGGGCGATTCCGCTAACTCCATATCTATTGAAAAAGTAGTTGAGGCCATTGGCTGTCCGGTATATGTTTCCGACCCCTATCAGATTGAGGAAACAACGCGTCTGGTATATGACCTGACCAAGAAACCGGGTATGAAGGTACTGATACTGCGGCAGCCCTGTGCCACGCTGTCAGCGCGCCAACGGGGTCGGCGTAAAGTATGGGTTGATACCAATATCTGCCGGGGTGATGACTGCGGGTGTGGTCGGTTTTGCAGCAAGACCTGGAATTGCCCGGGGAATATCTGGGATGAAAAAGCCGGGAAGGCCAAAATCGATGAAGTTGTCTGTATCGGCTGCGGGGTCTGTGCCAGTCTTTGCCCGGCCTCGGCGATCAAGGTGGAAGGGGGTGCATGCTAATGGCAGGCATGCTCACCAAAGATCCGGTTAATATCATTATTTGCGGTGTTGGCGGCCAGGGCAATATTTTGGCTTCAGAGCTGTTAGCTTCGGCGCTGGTGGAGCAGGGCTTTTTCACAACCGTGGGTGAAACCTACGGTGCTTCCCAGCGGGGGGGTTCGGTTATGAGCCATGTGCGGATATCTACCCAACGTCAGTATGGGGCTTTAATTCCTCATGGTGATGCTGACATTATCATCGGTTTTGAGCCGATTGAAACACTGAGAATAGCTCGGGATTTTGGTAGCAGCCAGACCCGGGTCATCTTTGATCCACGTCCCAATTATCCTCTGGGAGTACTGAGCGGGGAATCAGTTTATCCGGATGTGAAAGCCATCGAAACTGAATTAGCCGCCCTCTGCGGCTGGGTTCAGGTGGTAGATGCTACCCAACTAGCACAAGAAGTCGGAAATGCCCAGGCTGCTAACATTTTACTGATGGGAGCCCTGACTGCTTTACCGGAAGTTCCGCTGACCGAAGAGGATTATCTGGTGGTTTTGAGACAACGTTTCAAAGACCAGGCTCTAGAGCTCAATTTAGAAGCCTTTAAAGCGGGGTTTAATGCCATTAAGGTTTGACAATTGAAAGGGGGCGTTAGGCAGATGGGGCGATTTACTTTGCCACGGTATACCTGGTATGTGGATGGGGAAATTGAAATCACTTTGCCGGATGAATGGGCGGTTGATTATTTCCCCATACCGGGTAATCAATGGCCGGCATTAGGTAAGGATGAAATTCGTGCGCAGCTGGCCAATCCGGTAGGATCTGTACCGCTGGCTGAAATGGCCAGGGATCGTCAGCGAGTGGTGATTCTTTTTGATGATATCAGTCGTCCCACTCCTGCCTCCATTTTGGTGGAACCAATATTGGATGAGCTGCATCAGGCCGGGATTAAGGATGAGCAAATCCAGTTTATTTGTGCCCTGGGGGCGCACGGTGCTCACAGCCGGATAGAATTTGTTTACAAACTGGGTGAGGAGTTAGTTCGGAAATATCCGGTTTATAACCACAACTGTTATGAGAATAACGTATCGGTGGGTAAGACCACCAATGGTACCGAGCTGCTGGTCAATGCCGAATACGCCGCTGCTGATCTGCGCATTGCCATTGGCGCTGTTTTGCCCCACCCATTCAATGGCTTCAGCGGTGGCGGCAAGATTATTACCCCGGGTATTTCCTCCCTGGATACCATCGCGGGTACTCACCTGGGGGCAGCGGTTGCAGCCCTGGAAAAAGGGCTGAATCCGGTAATGGGCCTGGGGCACTGGGAAGAGAGTGCCATGAATAAAGAAGTCAGTGAAATAGCCGGTCTGGTAGGTCCTGACTTTGCAGTGCAGGTGATCCTGACCAGTGACCGCCGAATAATCGGTGTTACTGCCGGTGAGCCGGTAGCTGCTTTTCGTGCTCTGACCGAGCCTGCCAAAAAAGCCTATGGGGTTCCCCGCATGGGTACCGCTGATTTGGTGATTGCCAATGCCAGCGCCAAAGCCAGTGAAGCCACCATAGCTTTGTTGTTTGGGGCTCAATCTTTAAAACCCGAAGGTGGGGATATGGTAGTAATCTGTCATTCGCCAATTGGGCAGCTCACCCATTACCTGATTGGACAGTTCGGGCGTAATACTGGCGGCCGCTTCTGTGCCCGAGGGCGGGGGGTGCCTGCCAATGTCCGGCGGGTAATTCTCTATTCGCCTTACCCCAGTGCTGCTGATGCTGAATGGTTTGCCCCGGCAGAGAAAGTAGTCTGGGCTGCCTCCTGGGATGACGTTTTGTCTCTGCTTAAAGACTACGGTCCGGGTTCCCGAGTGGCATTGTACGAAGATGGCACTTCCATGTTCTTTAATGATTGAAATGCAGCCCTTCACCATCAAGAACCTGAGCTGACAGCTAAAAGATAAGGAGGGATGACATGCCAAAGGTTTCCTTGTTTATTCCCTGTGCGGTTGATGCCATGGTGGTTTCGGTCGGGGAGGCCACCGTGCATTTATTATCGCGATTGGGGTTTCCCCTGGAGTATCACGCAGAACAGACCTGCTGCGGACAGCCGGCGATTACGGCCGGGCATTTTGATTTGGCCAAAGAGACAGCGAAACGTTTTATTACTATCTTCGAAAAGGATGAGGTTATTGTCAGTCCCTCCGGGTCCTGTGTCAGTACAGTCCGCCACGAATATCCCCGCTTGCTGAAGGATGAACCCGAATGGGAAAAACGTGCCCTGGCAGTAGCCGAGCGGGTCTATGAGCTGTCACAGTTTCTGGTCGATGTGGCACGGATAGATGATGTTAACGCCAGGTACGAAGGTAAAATTGCCTACCACCAGAGCTGCCACGTACTGCGGGCATTGGGAGTGGAACGGCAGCCGCAGGTACTGCTGGAGAAGGTCGCAGGTGCGGAAATCGTTCCCCTCAATAAGGATAAGGAATGCTGCGGCTTTGGAGGACAGTTTGCGCTTAAATATCCGGATATTTCATCAGTTATTGTGGCTGACAAGGTCAAGAACTTTATTGACTCCGGTGCCGAGGTTTTAATACTTTCTGACCCCGGATGTCTGCTTAATGTCCGCGGGTATCTTCATCGCTGCCATCCCGGGGTATCGGTACAGCATTTGGCAGAGTTTCTGGCTGCCAATATGGCATAGGGGGAGGAGATAATATGCAGTACAGCCCTGAAAATTTTGTGACTGTTGCCCGGGAAGAATTGGCCAAAATTCCTCAGCGGGAATTTGTGCAAATGGTAGCCGGGGTTTTTAATTATCTCTGTGATACGGCAATGACCAGTTATGGGGATCAGCCAGCCCAGGATGAGGCCCGTCAAACCGGCGGAAGGATACGCAATAACAGCCTTTACGGGCTGGCAGCTTTACTTGAGCAGTTTGAGCAGAATGCCACCCGCAATGGTATCAAGGTATTGTGGGCTAATGATGCTGCGGAAGCCTGCCGGCTGGTTGAAGAATTGGTAGATAAACATCAGGTAAAAGTGATAACTAAGGGAAAATCGATGCTCAGTGAGGAAATTGGGCTTAATCACTATCTGGAAGCCAAAACCGGGGTGAAAATATATGAAGGTGACCTGGGAGAACTTATCGTACAGCAGCGCGGTACCATGCCATTTCATATTGTCGGCCCGGCTATCAATCTCAATGTTCAGGAAATTGCCGGTATTCTGGAGGAACATATTGGTATGCCTTATACCGAATCGGCCCCTGAAATTGCCGGTTATGTACGGGGTTTTATGCGGAAACAGTTCGAAGGATCGCAGATGGGAGTAACCGGGGTTAATCAGGCAGTGGCTGCTACCGGCAGCATACTGCTGGTTGAAAATGAAGGTAACATCCGCTGGGTTACCTCGGCGCCCCGGGTTCATGTCGCCTTAATGAGTATCGAAAAGGTATGTGCGGACTTGAATGATGCCTTTCATTTAATGGGCCTTCTGACCAGGAACTGCACCGGGCAGGCTATCACCAGCTATGTATCAGTGATAAATGGCCCACGCCGATCGGATGAGGAAGACGGGCCGGAAGCCATGTATGTAATAATTATCGATAACGGCCGCAGCCAGGCTTATCAGGACGCCGGGCTTAAAGAAGCCCTGCGCTGCATCCGCTGCGGGCGCTGTGGTATTCAATGTCCCATCTATATGCGGGTTGGTGCTTACCCCTATGGCAATTGTTACCCCGGCCCGATGGGAAATGTGCTGATGCCTTTAGTGATGGGGGTTGACCGGACCCAGGACTTGTATGAGGCTTGTACCCTTTGTGGTGCCTGTCAGGCGATCTGTCCTTCGCGGCTGCCCCATGTTGATTTATACCTGCGTTACCGGGAAATGAAAGCTAACGGGAATACGGCCTCGTTAACTGAACGGATGGGGTTCAAGCTGTGGGCTAAAGGTATTCAGAAACCAGGCTTATATAAAACCGGCTTGAAGGTAGCACGGCGTTACCTGCAATCAGCCGGCAAGGATGGATATATTGGCAAGCTGAAAGGGCCGGCGGCGGGATGGTTTGCCTGTCGTGATCTTCCGGTTCCTCCAAATCAGAGTTTTCGGGAACGCTGGCAGGAAGGACTGGAAGTGGAGGCCAAGCAGGTATATGACCAGGCGGCCGCAGCAAAGGAGGGAGGCCAGTGATGAGCCGGGAACAAATATTGGGGCGGCTGCAGTCCGCATCCTGGAGCAAGGGTCAATTGCCGTCAGGAGTGATTGGACTATCACAACCACAGGGTGGAGATGTTGAGCAGTTTATCAGCAAGGCCCAGGCGGCGGGAGCACAGGTTGAAAGAGCAGTAGATATAGAGGCTGCCAGAGGTATTCTGACCAGTATTATCAAAGAGCAGCAGGTAAGCCGGGTGGTCGGGACTGACGATCTGGCCACTCAGGGATTGGCGTTGCCTGAACTGGCTTCGGAGCTGGGTTTTGCTTACCAGGTATGTTCACAATTAAAGGGTTCTGAATATCGTGATTATGTCACCAATGCGGAATTGGGCATCAGCGGCTGTACTCAGGGGGTAGCGGAAACCGGGACTTTGCTGCTCAGCCACAGTCACAACAATGAACGGTTGGTCTCCCATGCCCCGGACCATTATGTCGGAGTGATAACCCCGGAACAAATATTGGCTGACCGGTTTTCCTTAAGTTCAATTATCCAGCAAGAACAGTCCCCGCCGGCTGCCTGGACTCTGGTGACCGGTGTCAGCCGTACTGCTGATGTCGCACTGCAGGTGGTTTTAGGCATGCATGGACCGCGTAAAGTTACAATAATAATCGTTGGTTGACCTTCAGCCAGCAGCGCGGTATGGTGATAGGGGAAATTATCCAGGGAGGCGGCCATGAGCAGGTCAGTTGAAAGAGCCTTATCGATATTAACCTTATTTAGCCGGGATAAACAGGAATGGGGTATTACAGAAATCAGCCAGGAATTGCAGCTGCCTAAGAGTACGGTACACGGACTGGTAAAAACCCTGGAGCAGGAACAATTTTTGTACCTGGGGGATACCGGAAAATACCGATTAGGGCTCAAGGTGTTTGCTTTGGGGATGGCGTATGCAGGAAATGTGAAATTGACCACCGCTGCTGAACCAGCAGTCCGAGCCTTGACTGATAAATACCAGGAGACCGTGCATGTAGCGATTTACGCCGGTAATATGGCCGTGATGGTAGTTGTAGCCAGAGCAGGCAGTATGGGGATCATGGCCCCCCGGGTGGGTGCAGGAATACCCGCATATTGTACCGGGGTAGGAAAAGTCTTATTAGCCTATCAAACCCCGCAGAATATAGAGGAGTATCTGGTTGCTGAACCTTTAATGCCCATAACCAAAAATACAGTTATTGATAAAGAGGTATTACGCCGGGATTTAACTCTGATTCGAGAACGGGGCTATGGGATTGACCGGGGAGAAGCCTTGCTGGAGATTGGCTGTATTGCGGCTCCCATATTCGGGATCGATGGACAGATAGTGGCCGCTATCAGTATTTCAGGCCCCCTGGATAGCGTTTTGGATAAACAGGCATTTGATCGGGTACGTAATGATATTTTGGAAGCTGCTGCCATGATCTCAGCTATTCTGGGATACAGAAAATAATTTGAAATAGCTTAAATAGGAAGCCCGGATCAGCGTTGCTGCTGATCCGGGCTTTATCAGTTCAGAAATCAGGTTTCATTTAAAAGGCAGGCACGCAGCTGTCCTTATATTTCTCTTCCAGGAAGCTCTTGACTTCGGGAGAGGTTAAAGCCTGATCCAGTTTCTTGATGGCATCTTTATCCTTATCAGCAGCTCTGACCACTAAAACATTGGCAAACGGGGAGGTACCCGGTTCGAGGAAAATAGCATCAGTGGTTTTAAGACCTGCTTCCAGCGCATAGTTGCCATTAATAACGGCGGCGTCCAGGTCATCGAGGGAACGCGGCAGCATAGCGGCATCCATCATCTGGATCTTGATGTTTTTGGGGTTTTCAACAATATCGGCATCAGTAGCATTGACCCCGGCGCCTTGTTTCAGCTTTATCAGGCCGGAAGCTTCCAGAACCATAAGGGCACGGCCGCCGTTGGTGGCATCATTGGGGATGCCGATTTTTGCTCCATCTTTGACTTCATTAATGCTCTTAATTTTCTTGGAATATACCCCCATGGGCTCAATATGGACTTTGGTGGTCCAGACCAGATCCTTGTTATTGTTCTTGTTGTAGTCATCAAGATAAGGAATGTGCTGGAAGAAGTTAGCGTCGATTTGTCCATCAGCCAGGGCCGGGTTAAGCTGGACATAATCAGTGAAAACCTTAATTTCCAGGTCGATCCCTTCTTTAGCCAGAAGCGGTTTAACAACTTCCAGAATTTCAGCAT
>JBLNAA010000131.1:0-10274 GCA_050259135.1 Methylocystaceae bacterium
AAAGAAGGCAACCCCATCCATTGTCAGCGGGTAACGACGATAATAGGCATAAATCAGATCCAGATTACGATCAAGAACCTCGGGATCAATTTGAGCAAAAGCCGCACCTGCTTCGACTTCCGCCGGGGGAACTGCCTGCGGGTAGTGGGCAGCCAATAACTTAATCGCCATTGGCCATTCTTTTTGGCCGTCAATTAAGGGCTGCTGCAGGGTAGTAAACTCATTCCACAAATAAAATACAAAAGCACGGTGGCGGCGATCCTGCCATCCGCCATCTCGTATCAGCATATCCGCCAGATAAATCGTTTGCGCATAATCCTCACCCAGCCAGGCATAGTCACCGATATCATCCTTAATCATAGCTCCCGCACGGAAGGTATCTACTTCCTCGGCGGTTACCTCAGTACGAATCTCTTCACTTATACCTAAACGCTCCCGGAGCCAGGTAAAGGGATAAACATAGCCTAATCCTTCCATCCGGTTGTTCATATCTTTCTCCCACTCTTCGATGAGGCGGGATAACCGGGAGCGCAGTGGCCCAACCTTTACAGCCTGCCAGGGTGTCAGGTTATTTAATGCCGGATCCGGCGATAAAAGCCATTTTTCCACAAACTTATCAACCATCATTTCTTCGGCAATCGCAATAAAATCCATAGCCGGATTTACTGATCCCCATTCCAAAGGAGTTCCCAGAATGTTATCCGTTAAATCCTGCATCCGCTGACCTAAATGTGCATCATCGGCCATTACTAAAACCTGCCCGGGACTTAAAAAAATACTGCCCCAACCCTCAACTGGGACCCGGGATATATACTTGTTAAAACGGCTGCCCGGCATGGGCAGCAGCTTATCATGCTCAGCCAGCTTGGGAGCCAATACCTGATCATCAACCTGAGCTTGTACCACATAAAAGCCCGGAATCGTACTGCCTTTTTTCGGTGACTTGGCTTCATCCGCTGAAACAGCGGTTTCCGGAGCTGCCGCATCCGTTTTCCCGCAGCAGTTTTTATATTTCTTACCGCTGCCGCACTGGCAGGGGCTATTCCTGCCGATCTTCTCTGCCATCAAAATTCCACTCCTGCTTCGCAATTACCATCAACTAAATAACTATTTTAATTTCCCCAGCCAAACCCTATTTTCCTGCTAGGGTACCTTCTCTTTTCGACATCATTTAAGTTTTATAAACATCAGTTCATCGTCTGTGGCCGCCAATCAACCTCATAAAGCGTAATGGATTGACTGGTACCAGGTCCGATAAACAGCCAAAAACGATCAACCTGCTGTGCCGCCAGCAACAAATCCTCCGGTCGACAGCCACAATTACCATCAACCGCTAATTGCAGCTGATAAGTCTGTTCTGGTGAAACAAATTCAAACTCAATTTCACAGGGAGGACCGGGGTTCAAGCTAATTTGGCATTCGGCATCAGTAATATACTGTTCGGCCACCGGAAGCAGAAACGCCACCAGGGCATCACTTTCACCAGTTCGGGCATAACACAAGGGGCGACTGCCCTGTTCCAACAGCCTAAGCAGCCAAAACTCCATCAACATTTGGCGGTCACTTTCCTGCACTGTTTATGGTCACTCCTTTACATGCCTTCTATTTGGCATTAATATCCTGTTCAGGTTAAATCAAAACAACTTAAGAAAGAAAAAAGCCACGGCTTAAGCCGCGGCTTTTGGTTAGTCCTATCCTACTTGGCGGGTTTAACTACTAAGCATTATCCACCACCATACAACAGACTCCGATTAAGCCCGGCCCGGTATGTACTCCCAGAGCAGGACTAATCTGCTCAAAGAGTACTTCTACTACATTAGCCAGCTCCTGCAGGCTGGCTTTTAATTTCAACGCTTCCGCTTCGGCTCCCCCATGCATTACCGCGAGTCTAATACGCTGACTGCTGGCTGCTTTCTTAACAATCTCTCCCAGCGCTCTGATCGATTGCTGGCGTCCGCGGCTGCGCGCATAGACAAAATATTTTCCATCATGGCCAACCGATATGATCGGTTTAATATGCAGTATTTCCCCGAATATTGCTGCGACCTTTCCTATCCTTCCGCCCCTTTTAAGGTACTCCAAAGTTTCTAATACATAGTAAATACTGACCTTGGTCTGACGATTTATCAGGTTGTTACATATATTTTCCCAGCTTAAACCGGCCTCTATATCTCTGGCAGCCTCGTAGACCAAAAACCCCTGTCCTATTGATAATGTCCTGGTGTCAAACACCCTGATATCCATATCCTTAAAATCCTGGGCCGCCAGTTTAACTGCCTCATAAGTACCCGATAAACCACCGGATATATGTACCGCCAAAACCTGCTGGAAACCTTCATCACGGATAGCTGCCAAAAGATGGTGGATTTCCTGCAAAGATGGCATGGAAGTAGTGGGGATCTGGCCTGGCATCCGTTCATAAACCTCATCGGGTTGAATATCCACCCGATCAGCAAATTCCTGATTTCCATAAATAATCTTTAAGGGCAGCACTTTTATATTATATTGCGTAATGATATCCGCTGGCAGATCACAAGCACTATCTGTAACCAAGGCAATTTTACTCATACTGCTGGTAAGCTCCAATCATTTATTTTAAAACCCTAGAAAATAATTATCTCATCTAATTTACTCAGCGTATAGTTCAATCGCCAGGTTACTAAATTAAAATTGCAACTGGTAACATTATCCTGCACCAATATGGACCTGTATATACAGCAGAGGCCTATAAAGCACAAATGTTTTCACAGCTGCAGATTATTTTCTCTAAATTAATTTGGGAATTTTTGTACTATCAGAAGGTAATTGACTTCTTATGTTGTAATATGATGGTAGATTAGTCTTTTTTTAACTAGAGGGAGGGGATTTATCTTGGTAGAAAAAGTGAACCTACAAAAGACGAATTTTACATTTCTGGTTAATAGTTGGCTGCTTGATATAATTCTGACTCTGGGCTACTTGGCAGAAGTATTCAAGGGCACAAAATCCATCGGTTTGGTCGCCTTGCTTGCCGCGGTATTGTTGATTCCAATAATCGCTGCCACTATTGATTATCGGCTGAAACCAGCTAGCTTAAATATGCGGCGTATTATTTTTGCAAGCTACTTTGTTTTTTATGTAATCTCGCTTTTTACTTCTACCAACATTCTGTCGTATGTGTACTTTTTCCCAATTATGGCTTTGCTGTTTCTTTATTACGAGATATTTTTAATAATGGCTGTGGGAATAGTCGTGTTCATTGTCAATGCCGCTCACATTGGCTGGTTAATCTGGCAGCAAGGTGTGGTTGGCAGTTCAGTCACTGACTATACCATTATTATCGCCTCCATCATCATCTTTTCAGTAGCCATGATTATGGCCGGTAAACTATCCAATAAATTTAATCAGGAAAAAATTGAAAGTGTCAGCGAGGAAAAAAATAAACTACAGGGGATCTTAAATGAAGTCGGCAACAGTGCACAAGAGCTTAATACATATGCCGGACAAATGCAAAACGCCAGCCAAACAGTTGCTTCTACCATGCAGCAGATATCGGCCTCCACTGAGGAAATTGCGGCTGGCATGGAGGAGGTTTTAGCTTCCATGCAGCATGTCTCAGCCTCCAGTGAGGAAATCAATACCTCTCTCGGGGTAATAACGGCTGAAGCAGGCAATGGTGCCGAAAAAGCCAACGAAATCAAATCCAAGGCTGGTACTATTCAAAACAATGCTATTAACTCGCGAGATAAGACCAGCAACATGCAGTCATCAATAAATAATCGGGTTAAACAAGCGATTGAACAGGCCAGAGTGGTAGAAGAAATCACCACCCTGGCAGGGTCGATTGGTTCAATCGCTGACCAGACCAATCTACTGGCCTTAAATGCTGCTATTGAAGCTGCCCGAGCCGGCGAGGCAGGCCGCGGCTTTGCAGTTGTTGCTGAAGAAGTTAGGAAGCTGGCCGAAGAATCATCCCAATCGGTTCAGAGCATAAAATCCCTGACTGGTCAGGTGCAAAGTGCCGTCGATAACCTGATTCATAACGTTACCGATATGCTTCAGTTTTTGGGTCAGGACGTCATGCAGGACTACCAGTCTTTTGTCGGAATCATCGAAAAGAATAGCTCTGACGCTGATTTGTTTGCTGGAATTACATCTCGCACCAGTGAAAAAAATGTCGAACTGCAACTGGCGGTAGAAAACATTAATCGTTCAATTGAAATGGTATCTGCCACTCTGGGTCAGAGTACTGAAGGTACCCAGGAAATTGCCCGGGCTACAACTAATGCGGCTCAAGCAGCAGTGGAAGCTAACATGGTTGCTAAACAACTGGCTGAGCAAGCGGAAAAGTTGTGGCATCTGGCTCAATTAGATAATTAGCAAACTTGCTTAAATTAGATTAAGCCTGTTGAAATAAGCATCAACAGGCTTACATTATAACCACTCTTGATAAATTGTATTTCTCTTACTGCAATTAGAAAACCGGGTATAATCCCGGTTTTCTGCCTTAATTACCGATTTCTGTTATTGTCTATACGATTATTATCCCGCCGGTTTTCCTGACGATTGTCTTCATTGTTATCCTGGCATTCATTGCAATCATTTTCACGGCGGTCATCCAGCCGATCATTATCCCGGCGATTGTTAAGACGATTGTCTTGACGATCACTCATTATCTATTTTCCCTCCTTTCTAAAAACTAGCCATCTATATGTTGTACCTAAATTAATCTGCTTAAACATCATTCCACAAAATTCCATATAAACGTTGCCGCTAACTCTTTATCCTCCTTTTGCATATGATGTTAAAAAATGGTATGGAGGTGAAGGCATGGCCAATACAGAATGGCGGCGCCGGAGACGATTCCCGTTCTTCCCGTTCTTCCCGATCTTCCCCTTTTTCCCTATAATCTTTGATGAGAGAAAGAAAAAGAGACGGTATTAATAAGGAGGGCAAACCTGCCCTCCTTAATTTGATCGATTTTGATAGGTTTTAATTCATATAAAAAAGCCCTTTCTGCTTTTTACACAGAAAGGGCTTTCGCATTCATGGTGGTCGATGACGGGCTCGAACCGCCGACATCCTGCTTGTAAGGCAGGCGCTCTCCCAGCTGAGCTAATCGACCAGTATGGTGACGCCACCGGGAATCGAACCCGGGTTACCAGCGTGAAAGGCTGGTGTCTTGACCGCTTGACCATGGCGCCATATAAGTGGTGGGCCCATCAGGACTCGAACCTGAGACCAACCGGTTATGAGCCGGTAGCTCTACCAACTGAGCTATGGGCCCGCGCTTCTCGCGAAGAATAGTATACCAACTGGAGCCCATTGCGGTCAAGTGTCATATTTTTAAAAGCCGCTGTTTAACGGGCTGGTATAAAAAAACGAGGTGGTTGCCTCGCATTGCTCCATAAATAATGGCTCCCCGAGTAAGATTCGAACTTACAACCCTCCGGTTAACAGCCGGATGCTCTACCGTTGAGCTATCGAGGAGCGCCAACAGATATTATTATATGAGCCTGACGGCTTCAAGTCAACAACCAAATCTCGGTTTTTCGCGAAATTAAAGCCTATTCAATATAATCTTTCAGCTTTTTGGAACGGCTGGGATGGCGAAGTTTTCGCAGGGCTTTCGCCTCGATCTGACGGATACGTTCTCTAGTAACCCCGAACTCCTGACCAACTTCTTCCAGGGTACGGGGACGACCATCATCCAAACCAAACCGGAGCCGCAGTACCTTTTCCTCACGATCAGTCAGGGTATTTAAAATACCATCCAGATGTTCGCGCAAAAGGACAAAGGATGCACTCTCTTCCGGGGATTCAGCGTCTTCATCAGTAATAAAATCACCAAGATGGCTGTCATCTTCTTCCCCAATCGGGGTTTCCAGTGACACCGGTTCCTGAGCAACTTTTTGGATTTCGATTACTCTTTCCACCGGTATGCCCATTTCCTCAGCAATTTCAGCTGGCAGAGGATCACGTCCCAACTGCTGCAGCAGATGACGCTGCACCCTTGAGAGCTTGTTTATGGTCTCTACCATATGCACCGGTATACGGATGGTACGCGCTTGATCAGCAATAGCACGGGTTATCGCCTGCCTGATCCACCAGGTAGCATAGGTACTGAACTTAAATCCTTTACGATAATCAAACTTTTCTACCGCTTTCATCAGTCCCAGGTTACCTTCCTGAATCAGATCCAGGAAGAGCATGCCCCGGCCAACATATCTTTTAGCGATGCTGACCACCAACCGCAGATTAGCCTCCACCAGTTTGCGTTTGGCTTCTTCATCACCGTTTTCGATCCGCAGGGCGAGATCGATTTCCTCTTCCGCAGTCAGCAGCGGCACACGGCCAATTTCCTTTAGATACATGCGAACCGGGTCATCTATCTCAATGCCTTCCGGCAGCAGAATATCTTCAGTGCTCTCCAGGTTTTCACCTTCGCCGATGTTTGCGAGGTTCTCAATGTCTTCCAGGTTATCTGGCCCCACAGTAATGCCAAGGGATTGCAGATGTTCATAGACATCTTCGATTTGGTCAGGTTCGAGCTTCATTTCCTGCAGTTCGTCCATGACTTCCTCGTAGGTCAGGCTTTTTTTCTTCTTGCCTTTTTCGACCATAGCCCCGACCGCATCGGCCAGTTTCTTATCCAGTTTCAATGCCTAACCTCCTTTCCTCGTCATTCTCAGATGGGCTTCCATCTTCAATATATAGGTAAGCATGGAACTGAAATCACCCTTCTCCTCTAACTGGTATAATTCACGGGAGAGGTTATGTAATCTCATTTCCCGCCTCTTTTTGGCAATTTCGCTGATTATAATTTGTGCTTCCGGTTCGGAAATCTTTTTCTCTTGCAGCATAAGCCGCGCATAAGCAGCCTGCTGAGTTTGATCTTCCAGGCAATGACCCAGGTCATCCAGATCTCCATCCGGGTCGTTAACCAGAGTAAATGCTGCTTCTAATAGCTGTCGTAAAGCGTCATCCTTGACCCAGCTAGTTCCCAATTGATGGCAGGTTTGAACTAATGCCGCCGGATGAGCCAACAGCCAGGCCAGTAAACTTTCCACCCGCTGGTAATCTTTGCCTTCCTTATTATCCCGTAATAAAACAGTCTTATTCCTGGAATTACCGCTTAAACCGCTTTGACGCCGCTGCCAACTCAGGAAATCCCGTCGCACCATGGGCTCAGGTAACCCAACATAACGGGATGCCAGCTGCAGACATTCTTCTTGTCCCAGTTCAGTCGACTGCCGATTTATATCCACATATACTTCGCGAAGCACTTTGGCCTGCTGCTGCCAACTACCGGTTCCATATGCGGATACAGCCCTTCTAAGCTTAAACTCTACCGGTGATTGTTTATTATTCTTGATAAACGCCAGAAATTCCTTTTCTCCATATTTTTCCAGATATTCATCGGGGTCTTTTGCTCCCACCAGGGTAACTACTTCGGCAGCCAATCCGTTTTCCGCCAGAATGTCCAAAGCGCGTAAGGTTTCCCTTTGCCCAGCTTCATCACCGTCATACAATACCAACACCCGGTTAGTATAACGGCTCAGTAAATGAGCTTGTTCTTCGGTAAAAGAAGTCCCCAGACTGGCCACCGCTGTACTTATTCCATGCTGGTGCAGTTTCAGGCAGTCCATATAGCCTTCCACCAGAATTGCCTGATCCTGATGATGGATTTCTTCACGGGCAGCTGCCAGCCCAAAAAGATGCCGCCTTTTGGAGAACATCTCCGTTTCCGGGCTGTTCAAATATTTTGGTTGGTCATCACCCAGGGCTCGGGCGCCAAAAGCAATAATCTGGCCGCGCTGATCCAGAATGGGAAATATTAAGCGGTTACGGAATAAATCAAAATAGCGATCACCGGTCGCCGCCTTTTTTACCAGACCCGATTGTTTGAGTAAACTGGCATCCACTCCCTGATTCAGCAGGTAATCTCCCAGACGGTTCCAATCATCGGGTGCGTATCCCAGCCGAAAGTTCTGGCTGAACTGAGCATCAATTCCTCTTTTCTCGGCATATTCACGGGCCGCTGCCCCTTCTGGAGCAGTCAACAGCTTTTCAAAGAAGCTGCATGCCAGTTCATTTATTTCCAATAATCTCTTTTTGAGATCTCGGTCCTGACGACGACTGCTGCCCATCAGCAGCTCAACCCCGGCGCGTTCTGCCAGTACCTCCACGGCTTCACTATAGGTCAGGCCGCGAGTGTTAGTAACAAAAGTAAAAATATTGCCGCCGGCATGGCAGCCAAAACAATAATATAAGGAACGCTCACGGTCAACAGAAAAGGAGGGCGTTTTCTCCTGGTGAAAAGGGCACAGGCCCCAATAGCGTCCTCCCTTGCGCTTTAGTTCAGTTGTCTCGGATACCAGATCAACAATGTCGATACGGTCCTCAATCTGACTTATTATCTCATCGTTCCACTTCATAATTCACCGTTATCCGCTAGACTTTTCAACAATTCTCTATCATCTATCAAAATCCTGCCCTGCAAAAATATTTACACAAATTTTTAGATTTTCACCATCTCCACCCAGGGCTGCGGCAGAAAATGATCAGTATAAAATTTTAATGCATAACGATCGGTCATTCCAGCTAAATAATCTGCGGCCAGCCGGGGCAGCCCTTCCTGTTCCCTAAGTTCACGATCCTCCTTGGGCAGCAGTTCGGGATGCTTGACCAAATGCCAGAAGATATTCTTCACCACCAGAACAGCTTTTTCCTCCTCCTTTTTGGGTAGAGAGCCGATATAAACATGAGCAAAGAGAAAACTTCGCAACTCATCCATCGCTTTTTTCACCGATGCACTCATAATTATATCTGGCTGATCCAGGCTGTTAGTGATAATATCTTTCACCATCGTATCAATGCGCTGGCTGTGGCTGTGCCCCAAGATCTCTAATAATTCTACTGGCAGCTGTGACTGGGTAAGTACCCCGGAACGCAGCGCATCATCTATATCATGATTAATATACGCAATTCGGTCAGAGGTTCTGACAATCTTTCCTTCCAAAGTAAACGGGATGCCATCTCCGGTATGATGAAGAATCCCATCCCTGACCTCCCAGGTCAAATTTAACCCCCGGTTACCTTCCAAAACTTCGACTACCCGCAGGCTTTGTTCATTATGGCGAAATCCCCCCTCAAGCAGGGAGTTTATCGCACCTTCGCCAGCATGTCCAAACGGTGTGTGCCCTAGATCATGCCCCAGGGCAATGGCTTCAGTTAAGTCTTCGTTTAACCGCAGTGCTTTGCTTATTGTTCGAGCAATCTGTGCTACTTCCAGGGTATGGGTAAGCCGGGTACGATAATGATCTCCCTCCGGGGAGATGAAAACCTGGGTTTTATGCTTAAGACGCCGAAAGGATTTGGCATGTAAAATCCGATCTCGATCCCGTTGATAATCGGTGCGAACACTGCAGGGCTCGATAATCCGTTCCCGTCCTTTCGAGCGGTTGCTTAAGGCAGCATAGGGAGATAATATACGGCTTTCAAGTTCCTCTTGCTCCTCACGGATACTCATTTACGAACTCCTTTGCGCAATCGGGATGTGGCTTCAGCAACCTGAGAAACCCGCATACCTAATAAACGTGCACGATTAATAGCATGCTCGTCCAGGGCGGCCGGAGCCTGGCAGTTGGCTCCTAGATGCCCGCAGTCATAGCCGGAGAAACCATCACCTACCACCAGCATGCCGTGTGCCAGCATAATATCATGCATAATCTTTAAAGCTGGCTCCTGACCGCCAAACCGCGAGCCGCCGACTGCAATCCCACCTCCAACCGTATTGAGCAGCAGCTGATTTTGGCGAAGCAATCGAGAATGATCCCAGAAAGCTTTAATCTGACCGCTCAGAGTGCCAAAATAAACGGGGCTGGCCATGATGATAGCATCAGCCCGAGCCAGCAGGCGCAGGTGTTCTTCCATTTCCCGGCCGCGGTAGCATTTAGCGGTACAACGCGGTTCACACCCCTGACAAAAGGGAACATTTTTGCTTTTCAGGCTCTGATGACAATGAATAATTTCTGTGTGCAGGCCATGAGCAGCTACCACTTCCAAAGCTTGTTGAAGTAATGAGGCAGTGTTACCATCCGGGTGGGGACTGCCATTTAGTCCCACCACTAACAAAAGGTCAGACATATTTATACTGCCTCCCTTAAATTAAGATATACGATACCTCTTGGCACCTTCCTGCTCACTAAGCAAAAGAATCATTTCAGTATCATCATTATTCAGCTATGGTCTATTACATGAAAAAACCCCGATACTAAAATTAGTACCGGGGC
>JBLNAA010000132.1:0-6649 GCA_050259135.1 Methylocystaceae bacterium
ATCTATTTCATGGTAACTGTCATACATTACTGGTCTGGCCAAAACATTGAATCCGACATCAGTGCCGATAAAGATGGTGTTAAAGTTATTCTTTAGCGAGTGTACAGTTCCCAATATGGCACCGCACTCACAGGGGATATAACGCCCTGGCTCGATGCGTACGATCAATGGCCAATGCTCCCTGGTCCAACTGGTAATTAAACTATCCAGCATTTGACCCAGAGCTTTTAAGTCCAGGCGAGGCTCTTCATCGTGACGATAAGGCACTCCAAACCCGCCGCCCAAATCGATCATTTTCAGACCTGGTATGGTAGCAGCTACTTCTAACATACGGCCAGCGGCCTCAACATAAGCTTCAGGCTCCAGGAAGAGCGATCCGATATGCTGATTAAGTCCAACAATATTTACATTGGCCGCAGCAGTGATAGCTTTAGCCTGGGGCAGGTCAGAAATAGCAATACCAAATTTGGCCTTTTTGCCAGCCGTGACTACTTTCTCATGATGACCGGCACCAATTTCGGGATTAATACGCAGACATACTTCACCACCCGGGTTAACCGAGCATAGTGTTTCTAACTGCGACAGTGAATCAACACTGACTAATATGCCGCGTTCAACCGCAAATTTTATTTCTTCTGCAGAAACATTATTGCCGATAAACATGATATGGTCAGCAGTAAAGCCAGCCTTTAATTCCAGATACATCTCGCCCGGGGACATGGCATCCACATCCAAACCTTCGGAACAGATGATTTTTAGCAGTTCTACATTGGTATTGGCCTTGGCCGAATAGTTAACCCGAAAATGGGGGTACTGGAGTAAATTCTTCATCTCCTGGCATCTGGTACGCAGGATCTTTTCGTCGTATACATACAGCGGACTACCATATTCCCGAATCAGATCTTGCGCATCAAAGTGATCAAATAACCTGGTAGTATAACCCATCGAACAATCCATTCCCTTCAGTTCCCTAAGAAGTTGTTGATATTTATCTGCACTAAACCTATTTTTCATCTATGTGGAAAAGTGATTGGCGGTTACTCCAATTTACTCGGATTTGCCACTTTATCCTGAATTAACTTAAAGTCATCACCATAGCGGCTGACCATGTCCTCACCCATCCCGGTCATTATTTCAGCTAATATTATTTCCTGGACAAATGCATGTTTAGCCATCGTAACCAGGCTGGCATTGCTGCTGTAAACCCCCCGGGAAAAGCTGCCTCTTCCGATTTCACCGGTCAGCATCAGGTTAGAATCAATAATCAATCGCAGCGGCCGGCCCTCACCTGCTAACCAGGTAGCAGACCGCATATTTTCGTATACTAAGTGTGCCTTTACCGGGCAGCGTCCCAGAGATATTATTACCACCTTGATGCCTCGCTTGGCGGCCTGCTGCAAAGTTGTTTTCAAGGTGTTCAGATCGCGGGCTGCTGCATGAATATAAATCGTATTCCGGGCACTCTCGGTCAGATGAATGACCTTATTAAAAATGACCTCTTCACCTTCCAGGCTGACTACTAGATCCGGTTCCAGCGGCCGGGGTTTCAGGTTATCAACTATGGTCTGAGCGTTTTCGTTTAAGGAGCGGATAGCACTGGCCGTAAACTCATCGGGCGGAGTTGCAATATATCTTGCCGGTTCCGCGCCTACCTTATGTACGGCGCCTTTGTCCACCATGGAAGCCAGAGCTGAATATACATTTGCCCGCGGTATTCCGGTCACATTGGCCAATTCATAGCCGGTTTGAGCACCCTGTTCAGCCAGGGCTACATACAACTGGGCTTCATGCTGGGTTAAACCCATCATTCGCAAAGCTTCTATCAGCGTAATATTCACCGCCATTTTAGTAGTTGTTCTTGCTACTACTATAACTATATTTTACTGGATATGGCAAGTATTTAGGAATGTATACATGGAATTATAGGTAAGGCTGGATTAAAGCTGTTACCTCTCGGGCAATTGCCAGGCTGGCGGTCAGACCCGGGGATTCGATTCCGACCAGATTTATCCAGCCCGGGCAGCCCTGGCTGGCTTCGTCTTTGATTATGAAATCACAGAAAGAATCACCCGGTCCCTGCAGCTTTGGCCTGATACCGGCATATCCCGGATAAAGGTCATCCATTTTCAAACCAGGCAGCATAGCTGCCGCCTGCCGGTAGAAGGTTTCCAGGTACCTGTCATCCATGTGATAATCAATTTCATCTACAAAATAAGCATTAGGCCCCAGACGTAAATTGCCCTCCAGATCCAGGGTAAGATGAACCCCCAGACTATGCTGGTCAGGCAAAGGATAGACTAAATGGCTGATCGGTAATCGTGGCCGCAAAAAGTAATATTCACCTTTGCAGTAATGTAATTGATATAGAGGCTTGTCCTTTTGCGGAGCAGTATAGTTGGCGACTATATCGCTGGACAAGCCGGCACAGTTAATCACCAGGCGAGTCTTGATAACCTCCCTTGGTGTTCTAACCTCATATCCTGACCGACAACGATCCACCCCCAGCGCGGGGGTAGCAAGCAGCACCGCCACGCCCTGCTGAAGTGATTGGGTGTACAAGGCCCGCATCAGACTTTCACTGTCAATAATTCCGGTATCAGGAGAATAAAAAGCAAGATATGCAGGAATCAATGGCTCCATCTCCTGGCAGCGGCGTTTTGGTACCATTTCTACCTGAACCCCGGCTGAACAGCAATGTTGAAACAGGGCCTCCAAATCTTTCTCTTCATCAGCGGTCAGGGCAACTACCAGTTTACCTACCCGCCGGTGAGGAACCCTGTTATGCGAGCAATAATCGTAGAGAAGCCGGTTACCCTCCCGGCACAGCCGGGCCTTTAATGATCCATCCGGATAGTAAAGGCCGGCATGAATAACTTCACTGTTTCGGCTTGATGTTTCCTGACCCCACCGCTGATTCTTCTCCAACAAGGCAATTACCGCCTGCGGCCAACGGCGGCTTAATTCGGCTGCTACTGCCAACCCAATGACCCCACCGCCGACAATTACTGCATCTATAAGTTCCATCGTCTAAATCGCTCCTGGAGTATTAATGCTTTTATTTTACCACGGTCACCCCATAAAATTGCGGCCCGGTGACATTCCCATGGGGAAGCCCATAAATCCAAAACCGGGCCTTCTTCCCAGAGGTGCTCTAAAGCCCATCATTGGCGGATATCCTGGTCGTCTGGGCCCAGCTGTCGGCGGCTGCATGTTAAATCCAGTCTGCCTCGTCGCGGACGAACGTTGCTGACGGGTAGCAGGTGCGCTTCCCCTAAAGTCCATCGGACTAATAGGGCGGCCGGCCATAACATCAGCTATAGACGGTTCTGTTTTCGGTGCGGCTGTACCCGGAGAAGGTTGGGATTGACGTTCAGGGTTAACCGGACTGGCTGCCGCCTGCCTTTTTTTCTTGTTGGTCCGGTTCTTATTGGGCTTGGAAGCAGAGCGTTCCGGAATATCCCTGAGTAAATGGTAATCTCGGATTACTAACTTGTTGGCTTCACTTTCTGAAAAACCAGGTTCTTCCTGGTGGTAAAACTTGGCCAATAGGCCACTGAATTTGTCTTTGATGTCGCTGCTTAACCCGGGCTCTGCTTCTACCAGGTCATATATCTTTTGTAGAACAGCCATCAGGTCATACTCACCCTCAGATGCTTTCTCCCCCTGCTTTTTCGGCGGTACCAAGGTATAATCCAATTCGTCCCCTCTGACACCAAATTTCTGTCCGAGTCGGGTCTCACTCAATGAGTTTTTGCCTGGCAGGCTGGTTTTTGCTTTAACTGCCATCTTATAACCTCCAACCAAAACGATTCCTTAAATACTTCTGCTGCCATGTTATGAGAAATAGATCATTTTTGTTAATAATAGTTACAAGAAAGCAACCACGAATAAAGCTGAAAGGGGTATGTGGAATGGATCACCAACTGGTCGAGAAAGCACGTGAGCTGTTGAATCGTAATTTAATCTCCACCACCTTAAGTACAGTAGATGTTAACTATCGGGTTAACATTGCGGTAGTGTCTATTTTAGAAATGATTGATGATGAAACCATTATCTGTGCGCGTTTTGGAGCAGATCTTACCTATGCCAATCTTAAAGCTACCGGTCAGGGAGTGTTCATGGTGCTTATAACCGACAATAACACCAGAAAAGATGGTATCCGCGTTTATGTTGAACTAATTGATGATCAAACCAGTGGTGAATATTATGACCGGGTAAAAATGCGGCTGCTAAACAGCAATTACCGACAGTTCCCTTTAAAAAACTGTCTGGTTTTCAAAATCATCGGTATAGCACCGGTATCAACCCTGGCGATAAAAAAAGAGAGTTAAATAATTGACACCTCTTGCTAAGCCTATTAATTCAAGCTGGTTAAATGAGTTGGACTACTTTCGGGGAATAGCCTTTTTGGGAGTAGCACTGCAGCATGTTCTGGGCATATTTGCCCATGAAGGGCAAGTAACAGCTGCCCCTCATGGGGTTATAACCATTGGATTAACTTTTAACCTGGTGAAATTTGCAGTGCCAGCCTTTGTTCTGGTATCGGGGCTGGTCTTGGTTCATAAGTATCTGCCAGCCTTTACTGCATCCTCTTTTTACCGTAAGAGAATCAGAGAATTGCTTATACCTTATTTGCTGTGGACAGCGGTTTTTCAGCTATACTATACCGGTGGTACAGGGCAGCCAACAATTAATCCGGGAATCTGGGTCCACCAGGCAATCACCGGCAGTGCTTCCTATCATCTCTGGTATGTTGTACTGCTACTCCAGTTTTATTTTTTATTTCCTTTGTTTCTGCCCATTTTCAGATGGCTAAATAATAATCAAAAAAATATTGGCCTGATACTCCTCGCTGCCGCTCTGCTATATGTGTTTATGATGTGGTTCTCCTGTTATTACCTGCCGAATCACCCGACTTGGCCAGACAGTGGCTGGGGTCAGCTGCTGGTTAAATATCGAGATCGCAATATGTTATTCTGGTTTTTCTATTTCCTGGCTGGCGGAGTAATTGCGCTCCGGATAACAGATTTTTACCATTGGCTGGCTCAAATACGTGTCTACAATGTCATTATTTGGTTTGTACTGTTGTTATGGATAACCTGGGAGCTTAATTCGGGCATAAAGAATAATGTCATAAATCTGGGTTATTCAACTACTTTAAAACCGAGTATGTTCCTGTACACCCTGTCCAGTTTGCTGCTTTTATATGACCTTTGCTTATCACTTAAAGCCAGGAGCGGTTTGATCGGCTTATTATTCCAGACTTATGGGTATTACTCTCAGGGGTCATATTTTGTTCATCCCCTTACTCTGGCAGTTGCTATGTCTGTTCTGCGGCATTACAATATGCTGGTCAGTTATCCTCTTACGTCCATGGTACTGGCCTTTTTTATCTGCGTTGTTCTGGCACTGTTTACCACATTTACTCTCAGCCTCCTGCCCGGGGGGAAATGGTTAACTGGAACAATCCCCGGTAAAAAAAGATAAGGAACGGGGGCATTAAAGCCCCCGTTTCAACCAGTCCTTAAAATGCTATTCCTCCGATTTCCTCGAAGTTTTCCAGAGCATTAGCTTTAATCATCGCTGGCGACAAGGTATACAACGTATCCTGGATATAAAGGATACGCTGCACGCTTTTACGGTAATCGTAGCCATTATAACCGGCCTTTAAATAATCTTCACTGTTCATATGCGATATTTTGGCCTTAAGTTCAAATCCATTTTTAAGGTCGAGGCTGTAAACATAAGCGCCCTGCCAGGTAAAAGCGCCATAACTAGGAAAGGCTCCGTTCTGATCTACCTTACTTCCCTCCACCTGGTGCAGACTGACCGGAAAAGCTATCAGATTTTTCTCCCGCGAAAAGAGCAGCGCCCGATGGTTGTGCAGAAGTTCAGAATCGGTTCCTCGATCGCCGATTATCTCGACAAATTCCTGCTTTGGTTTCTTGACATCGGTCACATCAAACAAGGCCATTTTCATCCCCAGATAATAGGCATTGGTCTGATCCTTTGCATATTGACTGCTCAATTCAATTGTATCCTTGCCAAAACCAATGACGTGATTGGCGTCATACGGGTGCAGATAGTCACTATAACCCGGTATTTTCAAGGCTCCCAGTATTTGTGGTCTGGTTGGTGATTTGAGATCAATAACGTAAAAAGGATCGACGGTACGGAAAGTTACCATATAAGCACGGTCACCTAGAAACCGGGCGGAATATATTTTTTCTCCAGGTGCAATATCTTCCACCTTGCCTATCACTTTCAAATTACCGTCCATGACATACAGACTGTTACTGGATTGAGGAGCATTAATCGCTCCATAATTTTCAATAGTGGTCGCCGCTCGGAAATAACCATTATTTTCGTCCATAGAGAACTGGTTTAATATGCGGCCGGGGACTTCTCCTTGTGCACAATAGGTAACCTTTCCCTGATCCAACGCAAATTTAAAGATCCGGGAAGTGTCACTAACCGAGGCGGAGGATGATACGCCCGTGTCAGAAGCAGAAGGTGCCACCAGCCGGCGTGGACCCACCGGATAATAATTGGCGGTTACATACAGGTTTTTGTCGGAAACATATACCTGGCTGCCAGCACCCAGGTAGCTCTCAACACTTGCTTTAGCATCAGTGGCTATATTTATCCC
>JBLNAA010000133.1:0-15595 GCA_050259135.1 Methylocystaceae bacterium
TTTGACTTTCTTTGACTTTTATAATTATAATATCTTTTCACTTTTAGATTAGCAATACATTTTTTGATTTTCTTTGACCAAAGCTATAGATTGGTCTGCATAAGCTATTTTACCCATCAGCCAATAAAAAAACAGGCCCGGATATTAATCAGGGTCTTTCCCCTAAGGAAGCCCTTATAGCCTGTTCGGCCCACCATCTCAAGGACAGTTCGGATTTCCGGGCATTAAAATGCTAAGAAATCCATTCACTCCGGGTCGTATCTTTGACTGCGGACGCCATTAGCATCCCGACGGCGACGTCAAGTCCCCCAAGGGGATTTCCTCGCTTCGCTCACGGCACCGGCGTGGAGCAAAGGGATGCTAATGGGTCAGTCCGCGAGGAAATTCAAACTGCGTCAAACATCCGGGAGTTGCTAGACATACAATATTTCTCTTGTAACTAAGTACTCTACTACAATAAACAGGCCCGGATATTAATCCGGGCCTGTTTACAATCTCTATTTACCCTAATACCTTTGGTTCCTGATAGCCGCCTTTAGCCGGCGGAGCTGGTGTCAGACTCACTCCTGGCCGCAGTTCTTTAATATCCGCGGCGTTCGCTGGCTCACTCTGCATCGCCTTTAAGGCTCCCGCCAGCATAAGCTTAATTCGGTTCAGCTGATTAACCTCGCTGGCCCCCGGATCATAATCTATCGCGGTTATATTAGCCTGCGGGTACTGCCGCTTAAGCTCTTTCATCATGCCTTTGCCCGTAACATGGTTAGGCAGGCAGGCAAATGGCTGCACACAAACAATATTCGGTGCCCCCATTTTAATCAGCTCAATCATCTCCGCCGTCAATAACCAGCCTTCACCGGTATGATGGCCTAAAATCACTATCTTCTCAGCATTACGGGCCTGCTCATAAATGGACATCGGAGGTATAAACCGATCACTGGCCGCCAGGGCCCTCCTGGCATAACGCCGACAGTGTTCCATATACCAGATAGAGGATTTACTGGCCAAGTAGTCCTTTTTGGTTCCGGCCAAATATTTATAATGGAAAACCTGATCATAGATCGAATATAAAAAGAAATCCATTAAATCAGGTACTACCACTTCGGCACCTTCACTTTCCAGCAAGGCAACCAGATTATTGTTGGCAGTCGGATGATACTTGACCAAAATTTCGCCCACTACTCCCACCCGGGGCTTGGGTGTGTTAAGGATCTCCAACTGATCGAATTCCCTGACGATCCCGTAGATATTTTCTTTAAATTCACGGCGATTGCCGCTTAGTAACTGCTCTTTACCCCGTTCAACCCATTTACGATAAAGCAGATTGGCTGATCCCGGTATCTTTTCATAGGGCCTGATGCGATGCAGCACCCGCATTAAAAGGTCGCCATATACCAGCCCATGAATAGCCCTTTTCAACATTGACCCGGTAACTTTAAATCCCGGATTGGCCTCAATATCCGCCAGATTGGCTGAAATAACCGGGATATTCTTAAATCCTGCCTCCGCCAAAGCCTTGCGCAGCAGGCCGATATAATTAGTTGCCCGGCAGCCGCCTCCGGTTTGTGACATAACTACCGAGGTGTTGTTCAGATCATATTTGCCTGACTGCAGAGCCTGTACCAATTGTCCGATTACGATTAACGAAGGATAACAGGCATCATTATTAACATACCGGAGGCCGACTTCGATGGCCTCCCGATCAGCTTCCGGCAGCAGTTCGATGTTATATCCTTCGGCTCCAAAAACGGTTTCCAAAAACTCAAAGTGAAGCGGGGCCATTTGCGGGCATAAAATGGTATGCCCGGCCTTCATATCTTTCGTAAAAGGAATCCGGGTAATTTTCTTAACAAGTGGTGCAGCCGCTGCTTCTGAACCCTGGCGAACCTCCATGGTGGATAATAGTGACCTCACTCTTATCCTGGCAGCACCCAGGTTGCTGACCTCATCAATCTTGAGACTGGTATAGGATTTACCCTTGCCATTTAATATTTCACTAACCTGATCGGTGGTGATAGCATCCAGTCCGCAGCCAAAGGAATTTAATTGAATCAGCTCCAGTTCTGCTGATCCAGCAACCAGGTTAGCTGCCGCATACAACCGCGAATGATACATCCACTGATCAACTACCCGCAGGGGTCTTTCCACTTGGCCCAGGTGGGCAACGGAGTCTTCTGTCAACACTGCCAGCCCATAATTGTTGATCATGGTCGGAATACCGTGATGGATCTCCGGATCCAAATGATACGGGCGTCCGGCCAAAACTATGCCTTTTTCCCCGGTCTGTTCCAGCAGTTTCAGGGTCTCCTCGCCTTGCTGACGAATATCCTGATGGAAACGATTATCCTCCATTCCAGCTTCGGCTACTGCTTGGCGGATTTCCTTCCGGCTGATCCCCATCCCAGTTAATTCTTCAAATAAGCGTTCACTTAAACGCTCAGGGTTATTATAGGGGAGAAACGGGTTGATCAACCGGACCCCGTCGGTCCGCAGCATATCCATATTGTTTCTGATCACATCAGGATAGGAAATGACCATCGGACAGTTAAAACAGTTGTTCGCCTCAGCCTGCTCCTTCTTTTCGTAAATAATGGAAGGATAAAAAATAGTGGTGACACCCCGACTGATTAAATCAGCTATATGCCCATGAACCATCTTCGCCGGGTAACAGGCGGATTCAGACGGAATGGTATCACTGCCCAGAGCATAAAGACTCCGGGAAGAAACATTGGACAGCTCGACCTTAAACCCCAGCTTGGTAAAAAAGGCAAACCAAAATGGATAGTTTTCATACATGTTTAATGCCCGGGGCAGACCAATGGTGCCTCGCGGGGCGTCCTTTTCCTCTAAGGGCTGATAGGCAAACAAACGATTGAACTTGTACTCAAATAAGTTTGGCAGACGTTTACTGGCCGGGGCCTGACCACTGCCCTTTTCGCACCGGTAACCGGATAGAAACCGTTTGTTATCCGGGAAACGGCTGATTGTCAGCAGGCAATTATTGCTGCACTTCCCGCAGCGGGCGGTAGAATTCTTTACTTTATAATCGACTATCTGGTCCCGGGTTAGCAGCCGGCTTTTACTTCCTGCCATATGTTTGTCACGGGCAATCAATGCCACCCCGAAGGCGCCCATCAGTCCGGCGATATCAGGTCTGATTACCTCACGCCCGGTAATCATCTCCAAACTGCGCAGCACCGCATCGTTATGGAAGGTGCCGCCCTGAACTACTATCTTCTCGCCCAGGTCCTGGGGGTCTCTGATTTTAATAACTTTAAACAGAGCATTTTTAATTACCGAGTAAGAAAGCCCTGCCGAAATGTCACCGACCGTAGCCCCTTCCTTCTGGGCCTGCTTAACCTTGGAATTCATAAAAACTGTACAGCGCGAGCCCAGATCAACCGGGGAGGATGCCAATAATGCCTGATTGGCAAATTCCGCCACCGGTATGCCCATCGAATGGGCAAAGGTTTCGATGAATGATCCGCAGCCGGAGGAGCAGGCTTCATTCAGCATGATATTATCAACTGCTCCCTGGCGAATTCGCATCCACTTCATATCCTGGCCGCCGATGTCCAAAACCGAGTCGACGCCCGGGCAAAAATACTCGGCGGCAGTATAGTGGGCTATAGTCTCCACTTCACCACGATCAACAGAAAGAGCAGCCTTAATCAAACCTTCACCGTATCCGGTTACTGCAGAATTAGCTATGTAAGCCGTTTCCGGCAGCTGCTGGTAAATTTCGTTGATAATCTTGATGCTGCTATCGACCGGGCTCCCCTGATTGCCGCTATAATAGGAATATAAAATTACCCCATCATCATCTATTAATACCGCCTTGGTAGTAGTAGAGCCAGCATCAATGCCCAGATAACATGGCCCGGTAAATGAACAAAGATCCCTGTACTGAGCCTGCCTTTGCTCATGTCGATGCCGAAATTCACCTAGCTCCTGCTGGCTGACAAACAGGGGAGCCAGCCGCCTGACTCCGCCGTCGTCCAGTGAGGTATCCCGGCCCAGGCCTTTAATTATGGATTTTAGATTGGTACTCTTTTGCCCATTGGCTGACAGCGCTGCCCCGATAGCTACATAGAATTGAGCATAGTCAGGAAAGATCGCCTCGTCAGGTGACAGTTTTAAAGTCTGACTAAATAGATACTGTAACTCAGTTAAAAAGTACAGCGGCCCCCCCAGAAATACCACCTGGCCACGGATTGGGCGCCCACAAGCCAGCCCACTGATGGTCTGGTTAACTACTGCCTGCAGCACCGAAGCGGCAATATTTTCTTTGGAAGCTCCTTCATTCAGCAAAGCCTGAACATCAGTTTTGGCGAAAACCCCGCAACGGGCGGCCAGGGGATAAATAACCTGATGGCGGGAAGCCATCGCATTTAATCCGGCGGCATCCGTTTCCAACAAGGCCGCCATTTGATCGATAAAAGCACCGGTGCCGCCAGCACAGATACCATTCATCCGCTGTTCCAACCCCGGACGAAAATAAATGATCTTGGCATCTTCGCCCCCCAGTTCAATAGCAGCATCGGTACCTGGCTGTAATATTTCAATAGCCCTGGTACAAGCTATTACTTCCTGAATAAATTCCAGGCCTAACCACCGGGATACAGCTAATCCGGCTGATCCGGTAACCAGGGCCTTAACCTTGAAGTTGCCCAGGTCACGTTCAATCTCGGTCAACAATTCAGTCAGCGTCCGCCTGACATCAGCCTGATGCCGGCGGTAATTGACAGTGATGAGGTTCATTTGTTCATCCATGATGACAGTTTTTACCGTGGTAGAACCGACGTCAATTCCTAACCAAAGGGGTTGTTCGCTAGGGCTTGGCAACATTTGTTAACACCACCAATCATAGTTCGCTGTTTTATTCTGGTTAATACTGAGTCGGGCACTTGTATTTCTGAATGGTACTGCAATCCAATTAACAGGTTTGTCCTTCGGCAGGAGCGGCAAGACCCCGGGCCATAAAGTGAAGAAAATTCTCCAGATCTGCATCCATATGGTCGGCAAAAAGTTCCGGCCAAAAAATGTAGCGGCTGAGCAAATAACCAAACAAACTGGTCAACAGAAAGTTGGCGGTTTCAGGTGTCGGTTGATCAATAATTAAATTCCTGACTCTTAACCGTTCCAGACCTTCCTTAAGAGGAATCTGAGCAAACACCTCTATTACCAGAGCCCGGATCTCCGGCTGAAAAGGTACCTCCTGAACCAGGAGTTTAAATATCGGAATGCCCTCCTGCATGCGAGCCATGCGGTTAGCCATAAGAGCACTTAAGAAATCATCCAGGCTTTCATAGGGATAGTTTAATACTTCATCGAGTCCTTTGGTAAACAGGGGATAGGCAATATTGCGAATGATCATTTCCGAAATGCTGAGCATCAGATCTTTTTTGGTAGCATAATGCTTGAAAATGGTGCCTTCCGACACCCCAGTTCTCTGCGCAATTTCCTTGGTAGTAGTGGCGGAATAACCTTTCTCACTAAACAGTTCGATGGCGGTTTTTATGATGTTAATCTGTTTATCCGTCATATTATCCTTTTGGCTGTCCAACAGCTGATCCATCCAATAATACTGATGCATTACTATAGGCTCCTTCGGATGAATTTTTAGGGCTTCAATATCACGTGACCGCCCTTAAATCTACCCAATTTATTACTGTCCTTTTTTAAGGTATTCTTGCGGTGAGTGATTAATCACTTTTTATAGCTCGAGTATACCATAATCATATTCAATACGATGACGAATTATTGTTATTCAGAAAAATAAAAAGCGCAGAATAACTGCGCTTCTCAATTACATTTCTTATTTGCCTGGTTGACAAATGCTTACTCCCAGCTTATTTCCACCTCGTCTCCGGGATTAACTTCCCTGGTAAAACCGACCTTATCGTTATTAACCATCAATCTTAACCTCCCGCTCAGGGAAGGTTTAAGCTCCACATAATTAAGCAGGTCGGACACCAGGCAGGTGGGCCTGGTACTGGTCAGTTGCATGCCTCCCTGCAGAAGGCTGTCAGCAGCCACCAATTCTTCATTACAGTAAACATCTACCCGTGCATTAACGGTCTTTTCTTCCCCATTCAGCTTTATGGTCATGAGCTGTTCACCAGAGGGAATGATATCTGCTATCTTTATCTGTCGATCTGATAAACGATAACTAATATGGTCATCGCTCTTAACCGCGGTTAAGATGCTGCCTGGCTGATCGTTTACCTTTATCTCCAGCGCTCCCCACATACAAGTACGCTGCTCCCCATTTAAACTGTAGCTTATTATCTCCTCAGGCCTAGCCGCTTCTTTTACCCCCATGCTTATCAGGACCTCACTGACGGTCAAATCCAGATTGGTAGTAATCCGGTCATGATCAGCGACTATATCTTCCGGACTGGCTAATTGGCCGTTCACCATTATCGGAGGATAAAACCGCACCGGTTCCCCATTGACCATCAATATCCAGGGATCAACATTAACCAGGTCTTTTACCGTCGGATGAGCATCTTCGCCGGGATGACCGGGTTCAAATGTAATCTTATCCAGATCTTTAATCGGGGTATCCAGGGTTGCTTCCTGGCCGTTTACCGCTATGACCGGCGACTTCCCCCGACCACCGCGAACTGCCTTAATGATATGATCTATTTCAACTGTTATACCCATTCCCGGTCGTCCATTCATACTCTGCAGGCTGATTCCAGCTCCTAAGAGAGCACTGGCTACAGTAACTCCTCCCACGTTCCACAGGGGAAATTCCCGACCGTTAACTTTGATACGGATAAAAGGAAGGCCGGGGCTGGTCAGAGCATTATAACCAATACCCAGCGGCGTTACCGCCTGGGGGCCAACCAAGGCCTCGTGGCCGCCGATGATGTTGCTGATGTTATTACGATCCCTGATTCCAACCCGGCTGCGAGCCAGTCCCATTTCGGCCGCTACCTGATCTAAAAGCAGCGGGGTTAAGCTGCCGCCGCCAACAAATACCAGGGCATCAGGAACTTTGCCATTAAGCTCCATAATTTCATGAGCAATACTGGCAGCCTGTCTGGCCACAACCGGCCTCAAACATTCCAGCAGGTCATCAGGCCTGAGTGCATGTTCGTTGCCCAATATATCCTGGAAGCAGATGCCAGCTTCCTGGTAATTACGTTTCAGATATTCGGCGGTATCAAAATCAACCAGGAAATATTCGATAATAGCCTCGGTAACCTCATCTCCGCCCAATGGTACCATAGCGTATCCATAAGTACTTCCCCGTCGAACCAGTGCAATATCAGAGGTTCCGGCCCCCACATCGACCAGGGCCAGATTTAAAAGGCGCATATTTTCTGGAATGGCAACTGACAAAGCTGCAATTGGTTCCAGGGTAAGACTCTTAACGGCCAGACCACAGCGGCGCAGAGAGGCAAATAAACTGTCAACTACCACCCGCGGCAGGAAGGTAGCTACCACTTCAACCGCAGCTAAATTACCGGTCTGCCCAATTAAGCTGGCAATGGGCTGCTCTTCCAGGTAATAATGAATAACGCTGTAACCAACACAGAATAGGGCCGGTCCGGGACGGTTATTCTCTCCTACCTGCTGTTGAGCCTCCTGCACTGCCGCCAGTTCCCAAGCCAGACATTCTTCGGCGGTGATTTCTGCCAGGCTGTCACGAACTGCCTCATAACGTCCCAGGGAGGTCTTTAAGGCACGTCCTGCCGCAGCAACTGCTGCCTCCTTTAATTGGTAACCACAGCGTTCCTCAATAGTAGTGGTAACTGTATTTATAACCCGCGCTACTGCCTCAACATCATGAATCTGTCCATCAACCATCGCCCGGGTCTGGTGCTCACGCATTTCAGCCTCAATAATCTGAAAGCCGTCTTCACCTTTTTCCAGCAGTACTCCGACTACGGTACGAGTACCGATATCGAGTGCGTAGATTCTCTCCCCTTGCATGCAGGCAGTCAGCCCCTTTTAAATGGTTTGTCTGTCTTAAATACTAACCTATAATCAGAAGGTAGTCACAGTCTTGCGCATTAAACTAGTTATTCTTTTTTGCCTTTAATACTAATCCGGCAAAACGAGGTAATGCCAATTGCCGCCGCCATCTTGACGGTTCTTTTACCAGGCGGTAAAACCACTCCAGGTTTAACCTTATCATCCAATCAGGTGCCCGATTTAATCTTTCGGCTAATACATCAAAACTTCCTCCTACGCCTATCGCCACCTGACAGTTAAGCCTATCTTTATAGGTGTTTATCCAAAAATCCTGACGTGGTGCCCCCAGGCCCACCAGCAATATGTTGGCACCACTCTCATTGATACTGTCAATTATGCCGGCCTCATCATCCGCTCCAAAGTAGCCGTGATTAATGCCGGCTACCTGCAGACCGGGGTACAAATTCCCCATTTTCTGCGCCGCTTCTGCCGCCACACCCGGTGCCGCACCCAGAAAGAAAAATCTCCACCCGCGGGCGGCTCCTTCTTTAACTAACCGAATGACCAAATCAATACCAGTTACTCTTTCTTTTACCGGGTGCTGCAAATAGCGGGCGGCCCATACCACCCCGGCACCATCCGGAGTAACCAAATCGGCATGATTTATCAGGTTCTGCAAAGCGGGGTCATTTACCGCCTGGTAAATGATTTCCGCATTTAAGGTTATTACCTGATGGCAGGTGCCGCCGGAAATCATTTCGGAAATAATGTTAACTGCTTGTTCCATGCTGACATTATCAAGAACTGAGCCCAATATATTTACCCGAGCATTTTGCATCTATTTAACCATCCTTAGACAATATGCTGTTTATCTTAGTATCACCGTACAGTCGATAAAGTAATAAGCCACAGCTGCTAGGCTGTGGCTACAATCACTCATGGCTCATTTAAGATTGCTGAAGTTAAACCCGGCCTACAGTATTGATAGCCGTATCTAACAGCGAGTCTTCGCTTTGTGCTACCTTCTGATTCATTTCATAAACCCGGACTACTTCTATCATGTCTACCATTTCCCGTACCGCATTAACATTGGAACCTTCAAGATAGCCGCTTTTCAGCAGAGTAGGCTGACTTTCCAGATCTACCGCCTCTGGATCAACTAGAGCCTCATACAGATTGTCTCCCCGCTTTTCCATTAAAGTCGGATCAGCCCTAAAGATCGCAATAGTTCCTAAGACTTCTGTATTACCATTCTGTAGTACTACTGCCTGCCCCTTATCATTAATTGAGAACTGGCCGCCGGTAATCTGCAGTGAGGAACCATTGGCAACCATAATGGGATAACCGCTGTTATTAACCAGCGTACCCTCGGGATTAATCTTAAAACCACCATCGCGGGTATATCTAACTCCCTGCGGAGTATTTACGGCAAAGAAATAACCTTCCCCGGCTAACGCCACATCAGTTGCATTACCTGTCTCTTTCAGCAAACCTTGAGTATGGTCAGTAGATATGGCATTAATTACCGCACCGGTGCCTAATTCACCAATGTACACAGGCTTAACCGGCTGATCCATCTGTTTTTCATCCTTAACCTCTTCACCCAGGCGGTAAATCGATTGGGTGGGATAGGATTGCGCCCGAGCCAGGTCTTTTTTAAAGCCAGAGGTATTAACATTAGCGAGATTGTTAGCTACTACATCCTCACGGGACTGCTGCAGCATCATTCCTGCCGCTGCGGTATATAAACCTCTAATCAAGATTAACCCTCCATCTTGGTAAACAGTGCTATTTACTTCATCGTCAATGTTAATGCTTATCTTTAATTAATGTATAACGCTGCAACTAAAAAATCCTCTTCGCCGCACCACTTTGCACCTGCCCAATAATTCCCATGCTAGCGAGTAGCTTTCCGGTACCCATGGCAACACAGGAGATGGCATTGTCAGCTAGTCTTACTGGCAGCCCGGTTTCCCTGGCTATCAGTTCGTTCAGTCCATGAAGGAGGGAACCCCCTCCGGTCATAACAATACCATTATGAACGATATCTGCCGACAACTCGGGAGGTGTTTTTTCGAGCACTTCTTTGACTGCCGTAACTACAGCATCTATTGGCTCTTTCATGGCAATGAAGCTCTCTTCGGAAGTGAATTGAATTGTTTTCGGCAGACCGGATAGCATATCCCGGCCTCTAACCTCAGTAACAACTCCATTCCCATGCAAACTCGGATAAGCACTGCCCACCTTGATTTTAATATCCTCAGCCGTTCGTTCACCAATCATCAAATTATGTTCTCTTCTTATGTACTTGATTATGGCCTCATCAAATTTATCTCCGCCAATGCGCAGAGAGGTCTCACAAACGATACCCCCCAGAGACAAAACTGCAATGTCCGTGGTTCCCCCACCGATATCAACCACCATATTACCGGTCGCATCGGCAATATTAATACCGGCACCCAGAGCTGCCGCCAGCGGTTCCTCTACCAGGAAGGCGCTGCGGGCACCGGCTGCCAGGGTGGCTTGCCGCACTGCCCTTTCCTCAACGTCAGTAGCCCCGGACGGTATACATACCACCACCCGGGGCTTAAAAAACCAGCGCCGACCTATCACTTTACGCAAAAAATAGATCAACATTTTTTCCGTAACATCATAATCGGCTATAACTCCATCTTTTAAAGGACGAGTCGCCATTATATTACCGGGGGTACGTCCCAGCATACGCCGGGCATCTTCCCCCACCGCTACTAACTTATCGGTGTTACTGTCAATAGCTACGACTGACGGCTCATGTAAAACTATTCCTTTATCCCGAATAAAAACCAGCACACTTGCGGTACCTAAATCAATCCCTATATCCTCGTTAAACATAAACAATTCCCTTTCAAGTCCAAATGATTTAACTTTTTCGCTTTCGTTTAACGAAATTCCTTCATTTTAGACAGAATACCTTTCGGTCTGAGAATACTTTTGTCGAGTGGCTTCGCCTCCCCGAATATGACGCTCCGCTTTGTTCAGGTCTAATATTTTTTTTACCTCTTCAGCCAGGTCCTTGTTTATACGAGGCAGCCGCTCCGCCACATCTTTGTGTACGGTGCTTTTACTGATACCAAAAATTTCAGCCGTTTGTCTGACCGTGGCAGCATTGGCCAAAATATACTGTCCAACTTTAACCGCTCGTTTACGAATATAATTTTGCACCCGCTTCAAGTCCTCCCCAGGCTAAAGCTTTATATCACTATATTCGCCGGGCCGGGAGGGGAGAACACTAAAGGAGGCAATCACAGAATTAATGTCAGTAGGTTAACTTTATCACCTGAACATTTTGGTAGTAATGCTGAAGAATCTGTTGGTAGGAGTAGCCTTCGCTGCCCATTCCTCCGGCTCCATATTGACACATACCTACTCCATGGCCATAGCCACGGCACTTAAAAATTACTTGATTGCCGGTTTGGCGGGCCATAATAACCTGAGTTGATGAAAGATCAAACAAACGTCGCAGTTCCTGGCCGCTTACTTCTTTTCCATCTACTTTTGCGGTGCTTAATCGTCCGCTGGTGGTCATTGCCTGGGCTTTGAATTTGAACTTTTGACGGGAAGGCAATTTTAAGCGCTGGTTCACGAAAGCAAGGTTGAATTTAAATTCATTGTTGAAGCGTTTGGAATTGCGGCAAAAACGGCAGGGCACACTCTGTAAGTAGGGAATTTCTTTCCCCCAGACTTCAGCAGCGGAGGCGGTATATCCTCCGCAGGTTGAAAAGTAAGGGGTATCGATAAGTTGCTGGTGATAAAGAATAACCTGTCCCCGGGTAGATTTAACCGCCTGGCTTACCGGTACAAAACGCCTGCTGTATAAGCTGGTGCCAAATTGCTTTTTATAAGCCTGCGGATCAATATAAGCCTGGCAGCAGGTAATATCATCGCACATTGCTGCTCCCCGCGGATGCTTAGCAGCACCATACAGCCGTTTTAAAGTATAGGTTCGAGCCGTAACCGCCTGGGCTTTTAAAGCTTCATTTCCGAAAGAAGCCGGCATTTCAGCACCAACCACGCCAATTAAATAGGTTTCCAGCGGCAGAGTGATGATTTTACTATCTTTGGTTAAATATAGTTTAACAATTGGTTCATTAGAATCGGAAGACGGGCTGCACCTGCTGCCCGCCCCAATGATAATCCCGATAATAATCAATAAAAGAACGAATGCCTTCCAGTTAATCTTCATTAAAATGCCCCACCAGCGTTTTCCTAAAGCCTATGGCACCACTGGAGCACTTATGCTTTCAATTTTAGCACCTAAACCAGTTAACTTTTGCTGCAGCTGCTCATAACCGCGGTCAATATGCTCGGTACATTCGATAACACTGGTTCCTTCCGCTTTTAGAGCCGCTATTACTAATGCCGCTCCTGCCCTGAGATCGGTAGCAAATACAGTTGCCGGGAATAGTTTGGGAGTTCCATAAATTATAGCGGTTCGGCCTTCGGTCTTAATCTGCGCCCCCATACGGGTAAGTTCAGGCACCTGCATGAATCGATTCTCAAATACCGTTTCCGTAATAACACTGGTTCCCTGGGCTACCGCCAGGTAAGCCATGAATTGAGGCTGCATATCGGTAGGAAAACCTGGATACGGCATGGTCTTTATATTAATACCCTGGGGCTCTGTGGCAGCAGTCAATTCTATTTCCTGTTTACCTTCCTTAATTTTGACCCCACATTCCCTTAACTTGGCGGTAATAGCCTGCAGATGCTCTATGCAAACTGGTTTTACCTTCAGGCTCCCGCCAGTAATTGCCCCCGCCAACAAAAAAGTACCCGCTTCCACCCGATCTGGTATTACCTGATAGGTCAGCGGGGTTAGTTCACTGCCACCCATAATCTTTATTATAGGAGTTCCTTCTCCGGTTATATTAGCCCCAGCCTGACGTAAAAATCCTGCCAAATCAGATATCTCCGGTTCCAGGGCTGCATTTTCAATAACGGTTTCACCGCGGGCATTAACCGCTGCCATCATTAGATTTTCAGTAGCACCCACACTGGGATAATCCAAGTAGATCCTGCATCCAGTCAATCCTCCCGGGCTGGTTACCCGTAACTTCCCTTCATCCCAGTCCATTCGGGCGCCCATCTGGGCCAATCCTTTTAAATGTAAGTCAATCGGCCGATTCCCTATCGCACATCCTCCCGGCATCGGCATCAATACTTCATTTTTCACCGCTAATAATGCCCCCATAACCAGCATTGACGCCCTCATCCGGGCCACCATGTCCGAATCCGGCTCAACGGCATCAATATCACTGCTGTCGATAGTAAGAACATTTTTATGCAGATCTGTAATACATCCCAGACTTTCTAAAACCTGCATCAGGCAGATAACATCATCTAATTGAGGGGTGTTTTGAATTTTAACTTTGCCTTTAATCAGGATGGATGCCGCCATTAATGGCAGTACTGCATTTTTTGCTCCGCTGATGTGCACACTACCATTCAGAGGGTGACCACCTTCAATTAAAAAGCCCATGACATCCACCACCTCAATTAAAATTATTTTTTATTTAATTCTTTTTTAGCTTGACCCGGAAGCTAGCTGCCGATGCCCGCCTCTTTCATCCGTATTAGGTAAAGGTTTTGAGTTTACCCTAGTCTCACCCTCAGCTCCCAAAAGTTCACAAAAAAACAAGCCGTAATATCGGCTCGTTAAAAAGTTAATCTAAATAACTTTTACATTAGAGGTGCGATTAGACGAAGCAAAGCCCGTATTAATTTTAAGTACCAGCTAATATTTAAACACTCTTCCAGGGTAACTAACCGGCTTTGTTCCAGACAATCAAGGAAGTCACTTTTTACTTCTGTTAGGGCCTGAGATTTATACATCCAAACCCCGGATTCAAATTGAGAATAAAGACTTCGATAATCAAGATTGATTGATCCGACAATACCTACCTGATCATCAGCCATTATAACCTTGCTGTGAATAAAACCTGGCAGGTATTCGTAAATCTTTACTCCTGCCTCGATTAGCCTTTGATAATAAGATCGGGTTACCGTATGGACAAACCATTTATCACCGAAATGAGGCGTAATGATTCTGACATCAATCCCACTTTTAGCAGCCAAAGATAAAGCACTGAACATCAGCTGGTCAATTATCAAATAAGGACTGCTGATATAAACATAATTCTGCGCTGTATTTAGAATTTTAATGTAGGCCAGTTCCGACACATTTTCGTCGTCTAGCGGACTATCTCCAAAGGGCTGTACAAAACCATCAGATGCCGCCGGGGTTTTTAAAAATTTTTGCGGATGGAAGGCCATAAAATCCAGGTCTTGCTGATGGATATAATTCCATACCTGCAAAAACATCACGGTAAGATTCCAGACCGCATCACCTTTAATTAAAATACTGGAATCTTTCCAGTAAATGGGGCGGCCATCATGATTGATATATTCATCGGCCAGATTAATGCCCCCGGTAAAACCAACATAACCATCAATTACTGTAATTTTACGGTGATCTCGATTGTTTAAAATAAGATTTATGGTAGGCCGTATCGGATTAAAAACTCGATACTTGATGCCTTTGGCCTTAAGCGTTTCAGCGTACTTGTAGGGCAGGTTGGTGATACAGCCAAGGTCATCAAACATCACTCGTACATCCAGGCCAGCTTTGGCTTTGCGCTCCAGGATATCCAAAACCGTGTCCCACATATAGCCAGGCCTGATGATAAAGTATTCCATAAAAATAAAGTGTTCAGCTTTTTCCAGTTCAGCTACCAGCTCAGCAAACATAATCTCACCCGGGGAGAGAAATTTAGTCTCTGTCTGCCAGTAAACCGGATAGGTCCCAAATTCATACAGGTACTTTGATTGAGGGTAAACTGCCTGATTGACCTTTTTAAGCTCCCCGGCCACAATTTCATCCTGAACCATCAGCTTTTTAGCTAACTCATATCCTTTTTTTAGCTTTCTTTTGGATCGGACCGGTATATGGTTGATATCAACCAGCAGGTATAGCAATCCTCCAAAAACAGGGAAAATTAAAATTAATATAACCCAGATAAGTTTGAATGGTTCATCATTCTTTTTATTTACTATCCATAAAACCACGGTCAAACTTATAAAGGAAAAAAGGGCGTATAAATAGACTTCGGCATAACTCATCCGCCACAGGATGAAGGCTAAAACTCCTACCTGCAGCGTTATTAAAAAACCCACTACAAATAAGCGGCTGAAAAGGAATCTGAGCAGTGTTCGAATATACAAATATTAGTCCTCGCCATCAATTGTTTTTACAACTTTGGTACTTGATGTAACACTTGCATAGGGGCGTAATACCGGAGGCGGCTATTTTCAAGGCTTCGAGAGATAAGCCGCGAAGCCGATACCCCGAACTGGGTCGAGCTGCCAGCCCCTGAAGGCATAAGCGCCTGAGGAATTCCTCTTGGGAGAGGCAGTGAGAGCGCCACCAATGCACGGAGGCGGTATTGGCGCGGTACCCGGTGCGCCCCGTAGGTGCTTAGCGCCTGAGGAAGTCCTCTTGGGGGAACGCAGGAGACAAGCGGCAATTGTTACCAAAACCGCAGGCTGCCACCGTGGTACTAGGTACTCGGGCAACCGATTATTATCCAAGTACGAAAGTTGACTTTATTTTAAAAGCGATTCACTTGATTTA
>JBLNAA010000134.1:0-26738 GCA_050259135.1 Methylocystaceae bacterium
ACAACCATTCGTTTAATACCCTCATAATTTGGTCCCCGCAGCAGTCCATCGCGGGCGACATCAGTATAAACCGCAGTAGCAGCACCCATACGGGCAGCAGTCTGGGCAAAGTCCACTACCCCGATACTGGATTTCTTTTCCCAGCCTTCTACGGCCACCATACCATCAATAGCGTCCAATCCCAGTATGATTTTGTCAGATCCCAGTTCATTTAGCAGGAAAAGCATAAAATCCGGGTCCTCGACTGCCCTGGTTCCAATTATCACCCGCTTAGCACCGGCATCCAGGGCCCGATAGACATCTTCGAGGTTGCGCATACCGCCCCCGAATTGAATCTTAATATCAACCGCCTGCGCTATCGCCTGTACCGTGTCCAGATTGCGCGGATGTCCTTCAAAAGCGCCATCCAGGTCAACAACATGCAGCCAGCATGCACCCTGGTCAGCCCAGTAAATGGCCATACCAACCGGGTCATTGGAGTAAACCGTCATGTCTTCCTTGCGGCCCTGAACCAGGCGGACACATTTGCCTTCACGGAGGTCAACCGCCGGATATATAATCATGCTCTAACCAACTCCCCAAAATTTTTCAGCAGCCGCATACCGACTCGTCCTGATTTTTCAGGGTGAAATTGGGTGGCGAGCAAGTTACCCTGGCCCACTATCGAGGGAAACCAGTTGGTATATTCAGTACGCGTCAATACGATACCCTCATCATTGGGATCGACATAATAAGAGTGGACAAAATAGACGTGACTGCCCGGCTCAATTCCTTTGAGAAAAGCATCCTCCCGCTCTACCCGCCAATCATTCCAACCCATGTGCGGTATCTTCATGCCGGGCGGCAACCGCCGTACTTTTCCTTTTATAATATCCAGGCCGGCCACACCATTGTTCTCCTCACTCCAAGAAAATAACAGCTGCATTCCCAGACAAATCCCCAGCATCGGCTTATCAGCTTTAATAACCTCCCTGATTACCTGATCCATCCCCCGTGTCTGCAGATTTTGCATGGCATCAGCAAAAGCACCTACTCCGGGTAATATAACTCCACGGGCAGCCTGTACCTGTTCTGCCTGGTCGGTAATAACTGCCTCATAACCGAGCAACGACAGCGCTTTTTGCACACTTCTTAAGTTGCCCATGCCATAATCAATTATTGCAATCAAGCACCGTCATCTCCTTTATCCTTTTTTAGAGCTTTCCCTTGGTGCTCCAGACATCTTCCATCCCCGGTTCAATACGGCTGGCCTGCCGTAAAGCACGGGCAAAAGCTTTAAATATTGCCTCAATTACGTGGTGGGAGTTGCGGCCCCGAATAATATCAATATGCAGGTTCATCCCCGTATGATTGGCCAGAGCCTGAAAAAAGTCTTCTACCAGTTCAGTGGGGAAATTGCCTACCTGGGTACCGGGGAGGTCACCTGCCATTACCACAAATGACCGCCCGGACAGATCAATTACCACCCGCACCAGAGCTTCATCCATCGGTACATAGGCACTGCCATACCGCGTAATTCCGCGCATGTCACCCAGTGCACTTTTTATGGCCTCGCCAATACAAATACCTATATCCTCCACCGTATGGTGGTAATCCACTTCAGTATCTCCCCGGGCCCATACTTTCAGGTTCATCATGCTGTGTGCCGACAGTAATGACAGCATATGTGACAAGAAGCCGACTTCCGTATCGATCTGATATTGTCCTACCCCATCGAGGTCCAGATTGACCAATATTTCTGTTTCCAGGGTTTTGCGTTTAATCTCCGCTTGACGCCCCCCCAAACCTGTACTCACAGCTTAACCCTCCTTACGTATACGTATCGAATTAGCATGGGCAGTCAGCCCTTCTACTTCAGCCAGATGAGCAATATGACCGCGAGCAGCCGCAAAACCCTGCGGTGAAAAATATAATACACTGGTCTGTTTCATGAAAGTATCTACCGAAACTGGTGAATAAAAACGTGCGGTACCGGCGGTCGGCAGTATATGATTGGGTCCGGCATAATAATCACCAACTGGTTCCGGGCAGTGCTCACCCAGGAATACCGCCCCGGCATTTTTGATTTTCCCCAGCCAATTGAAGGGTTCGGCCGTCATTATTTCCAGATGCTCTGGGGCTACCCGGTTGGCTACGGCACAAGCTGCCTCCAGGTTATCCACCAGGATAAAAGCCCCATACCCGGCCAGAGCTTCAGCAATAATAGCTTTCCGTGATAACCCGGCTATTTGCCGCTCTAATTCAGTCTGTACTTCTGCGATCAGACTTTCGCTGTCGGTTACTACTATGGACCGGGCTAATACATCATGCTCTGACTGTGACATCATATCGGCAGCCACATAAGCCGGATCGGCCTTACCATCAGCAATAATCAAGATTTCACTGGGACCGGCCAGCATGTCAATATCAACATCCCCATAGACCGTTTTTTTGGCCAGGGTAACATAGATATTGCCGGGACCGCTGATCTTGTCCACCCGGCGTACCGTTTTGGTTCCCCAGGCCAGACAGAAGATGGCCTGTGCTCCTCCTACTTTGTAAATCTCTTTAATCCCCAATTCATTAGCTGCCACCAGAGTATAAGGATTGAGCCGGCCCTGACGATCAGGCGGTGAAACCATAACTATTTCCTTTACTCCCGCCACCTGGGCCGGGATCGCATTCATCAAAACTGAACTGGGGTAGGCAGCGGTACCGCCTGGCACATAGATACCGACTCGTTCCAGAGGCCGGCGCATCATCCCCAGAATATTGCCGTTGCCGTCCGGCTCCATCCAGGATGACTTCAACTGTTTGCGGTGAAAAGCTTGAATGTTAGCAATAGCCGCCTGAATGGCAGGCAGAAAATCATCATCGATCAGGCCATAGGCTTCGGTAAAATCACGGCTGCTAACCTTAAGATTATTTATATTCAGGCTGGCACCGTCAAAACGCTGGGTATATTCCAGTACCGCCTCATCACCACGTTGCTTAATACTTTCTCCAATTAACCTGACCCACTCCCCATACTCCGCTAAATCCCGATAAGTAGTGTTCAGAAAGGTCTCTAACTCAGGGCTCCCATCCTTCAGCACCCGCAGCATCTATTTGACCTCCTTGGCAATTCGACTTAACTTTTGTACCAATGGCAATAACTTTTCATATTGGGTCCGATAACTAACCCGATTTACAATCAACCGGGCGGTCGATTCCATGATGGTCACCATTTCCTGTAGATTATTCTCTTTTAAGGTGCGGCCGGTAGAAACAATGTCTACTATCGCATCTGCCAAACCCATCTGTGGTGCCAGTTCAATATTGCCATGCAGTTTAATTACTTCGACCTGTAAACCGCAATCTCTGAAATATTTAGCAGCTACCCGTGGAAATTTCGTAGCTACCCGCCGATAATTAAGATCAGCTGGACGAGTAAATGCTCCATCCCGGGGTACTGCAACGACAAAGCGGCAATAGCCAAAGCCCAGATCGGCCATTTCATAAACATCCTTACCCTGTTCTTCAATAACATCTTTGCCAACTACCCCAAGATCAGCTGCACCATACTCTACATAGGTGGGGACATCAGTCGGCCTGGCCATAATGTAGGTTATCCCCTCGTCAGCAAACTCAAATCGCAGGGTGCGGGCCTCATCTGATACACCCTCGGCAGGCAGCCCGGCTTTAGCCAGCATTTCCAGAGCATCAATATGCAGTTTACCTTTGGGCAGAGCAATCGTTAAATTAGACACCCAGATCCTCCTCAAGTTTACTTTACAATATTAAAGTATTAACGTGTCACTTTAATAGAATTCAGTGTACTATGCCTGCCAATGAACGTCAACCAATATTTTTTATAAGTTTAGGGGGGTTAAAGGCCAGCTTTAACCCCCCTAAACCGTTTTAACACTAGTCGACGTAGACTAATTTGTATCCTGTCCGCAGTTTAATCATTTCAATTAAATCAGCTTGGGAATGACCCTCAACATCAACTTCAACAGTCAACCCCTGTTCCCGCAGGCTTTCTGCTTCCGCCAGGGTCCGCTCCCAATCACTGCCTCCAACCAAATAACGTGGTTGTTCATCAGGTGGAAAACCCAGGCACAACATAACCCGTTCCAGACCAATGGCAAAACCGGTAGCAGGATTATCCCAGCCAAACTGAGCCATCAGATTATCATAACGGCCTCCACCGAGCAAAGGGAAACCCAATTGAGGCGAATAACCCTCAAAAATAACCCCGGTATAGTAATCAAGGTCACGCAGAACCCCCAGGTCGATAACCACTCGTTCACCTACTCCCAGGCGATCCAGTTCCCGAAATACACTTAATAATTCATCAACGGCCCCCTTAACCCGGGGCAGCAGCATCAGACTGGGGAACTGCTTGATGATCTCCGGTCCCCCCTGAGCCAGAGGCAGTTTCAATAATTCTTCCTTAAGCGGCAGCGGCAGATTTAACTCATCTAACTTATGTTCCAACCCAACCAGGTCCTTGCGTACCACCAGGCTGCGCAAACTTTCATCCTCATCAATATCCAGATGCAAAGCAGACATAATCTGATTGAATATCCGTACGTGATTAACGCTGATCTTATAATCCTTAAGCCCCATCCGTTCTAAACATAAAGCCGCCAGGGCAATAACCTCCGCATCAGCCCGTACTCCTCTGGCTCCGATCATTTCTACACCTAACTGCCAGAATTCCTTGTACCTGCCCATCTGCGGCTGCGTATGCCGAAAGATATTGGATGAATAAGTTAGTCTCAAAGGCAGCGGATAATCCTGGAGATGGGTGGAAGCCAACCGGGCAATCGGTATAGTCATCTCCGGCCGCAGAACCAGTATGCGGCCTTCACGATCCAGCAACAACTGCAGTTCCTCACGAATATACTGACCGGCAGATCGCTCCACAACCTCCAGGTATTCATATACGGGTGTATCTACTTCCCGATAACCCCATCCTTTAAGCAGTTCCAACGCCGACAGTTCAATTTGGCGTTTTAAGCCCATTTCATGCGGTAAAAAATCTTTAACTCCTCCGGGTACTTCTCGCTCTCTAGGCATTATCTTCCTCCACCCTGGTTAGTCTGGGCAAAATCGCTTTATAGCCTCCAGCCCCATATTGCAGACAGCGCTTGACCCGGCTGATGGTTGCAGTACTGGCTCCAGTAACGCCCGCTATATGTGTATAAGTCTCGTTTTGATCCAACATGATTGCTACCTGTAAACGCTGAGCCAGGGCTTTTACTTCGCTAATAGTACAGATATCATCGAGAAAACGATAGGCTTCATCAGCATTAGTTAAAGCCAGCATGGCTTCGACCAACCGGTCAGTGTCCTGATCGCTCCAATTGGGTTGAAATTCTGCCATCCCTATCTGTTCTCCTTTCCCATAATACCTTTATAAAAGACTTACCTCATTTATGTGTAATTCCAAACGATATCCCAAAAACTCAGCTGCCCGTTTACACATCAGCATCTTGGTGAGAAAAATTTCAAAATACTCCATTACTGAGCATATGGTGGTATCGATTTTCAGCTCAATATTAATCGAGCCCCTTTCTTTATCAACTGACAGCCTGGATTCGTAACAAGCCCAGTTGACCCGGTCGCGGGTAGTAAATGTCGCTACATCACGTTTGCGAACCCGGGAGTGGTGGACATCAGTTTTATCAGCCAGAATAACCGCTGCCGATATCCGGTTCACAGCCTGGCCTCCCGATTGTTCTTCATGATTGCCAATCGCCCCCATGACCGTAGTCACTTCCGCCGGATCCATTCCCAGCTCCAGGAGTATGGGCATAACCATCAGAGCCCCGGCCATGCCGTGTTTATAACGATTAACCATATTGCCGATATCATGTAAATAGCCGGCAATCGCAGCCAGTTCTGCTTCCCGCGGTGAGTGCCCCAAATCCTGTATGACCTGCGCCGCCAGACGGGCAACATATTCGGCGTGCCGCCGATTATGCTCAATAGCACCAGTGTTGCCAATAAATTCATTACCCATATCCATGGCGGTATTAACAAAGGGATGCGCTTTAACCATTGCCAGGTCGACCAATCAACATCGCTCCCCTAAAATAGTAATAATATTATTTCACATGTTAACACATTAAAGCCCGGGGTAACAATCAAGCTTGTCTCCTCCCGGGCCATAAATTTTGTATTATTTCCCCTATCTCAGCTTTTTTAATAGCTGCCGGGCTTCCCGATAACAACCAGCAGTGGCCGGTATCTCCTTGAGCATGGCCATAGCCTTTTCATTATTTCCGGCTGACGCCAGTTTACGAGCTTCATCCAATTTACTGGCATACCCCTCCTGCTCATTCACCAGAACCAGCTTTCTTTGCATAGTATTTTGATCACCCAGCTCCCCAATCTGCTGATAGACCTGCCGGGCTTCATCATAGCGCTGCGCGGCTACCAGGGCAGCACCTTCTTCGTTTAAATGCCAGACTTTCGCTTTTACCGGTAACTTAGACAGTTGAAAACCGTAGACCACCACAATCAACAGCATTATCGCCGCAATTATGGTCCGGCCTATGCTCTTCTTGGGAAGCCGGGCTCCCAATAGATACAGCATAACTGCCGGCAGAGCAAAAAGTACCGTCATTTTAATTAACTGCCGGGTAAAATTGAAGTAAAGCAGGGTTATGATGGTCAATATACCAATCAATATCAACCAGCGTCGACGCGGATGCATGGTTTCCCCTCCCCGGTTACCTCCGGTTTCAAAGAGCCCGGTAGGCTATATCTCTCCGATAGTGAGCTCCAGCAAAATTGATATTCGGTATAGCACGGTAAACCTTATCTACCGCCTGCTGCAGATTAGCAGCCGTGGCTACCACATTGAGGACCCGTCCTCCACTGGTCACTAATTCCCCATCCCGATAAGCAGTGCCAGCATGGAAAACCCTGACTCCTTCGGGGAACTGCCCAACCGTAATTTTATCCCCTTGGCGCGGAGAAGATGGATATCCCGAAGCGGCCATCACCACACAAACCGCCTCTTCTGAGCTGAAGGCTACTTTGACCTGGGCCAGGCTGCCGGTAGATGCGGAATACAGCAGCTCATAAAGATCACTGGCCATCAAGGCCATGATAACCTGGCATTCGGGGTCACCAAAGCGGGCATTATACTCCAGGACCCTTATCCCCCGCGGGGTCAGCATCAATCCGGCATAAATCACCCCGGTATAGGGGATACCCTTGGCCTTCATAGTCTGCACCGTCGGGGCCAGCACTTCGCGAAGTGCCTGTTCGTGAACTGCCGGTGTATAGATGGGCGGGTTGGTATATGCCCCCATACCTCCGGTATTAGGCCCATTATCGCTATCATAAACCCTTTTGTGATCCTGGGCTGAAATCAGATAGACAAACTCTTCACCGTCACTGATGGCAAATACGCTTACCTCTTCTCCCGTCAGGCGTTCTTCCAGAACAACCTGTTTGCCGGCATCACCGACCTGGCCTTCCAGCATAACCTCTTTTAACGCTGCCAGAGCCTCTTCGACATTTTCAGGAATTATAACACCCTTGCCGGCGGCTAATCCATCAGCCTTAACTACCACCGGCCGGTTATCAGCATAAGCGCTTCTGATATAGTCGGCCGCCAATTCATAACTGTCAAAGGCTGCATATTGAGCTGTCGGTATTCCGGCGTCCTCCATCAGCCGCTTGGCAAATACCTTGCTTCCTTCCAAAGCTGCTGCCTCACGGGTAGGCCCGAATATTACCAGGCCGGCTGCCCGAAAAATGTTGACTATCCCCAAAGTAAGCGGCAGTTCCGGCCCGACAACGGTAAGGTCGATCTGCTCGCGCCGGGCAAAATCTAAAAGGCCGTCAATATTATCCACCGCAATAGGAACTAATTCAGCTACCTCAGCAATACCAGGATTACCCGGGGCAGCAAATACCTTCTCCACCTGCGGGCTTTGCCCCAGCTTCCAGGCCAGGGCGTGCTCGCGGCCTCCTGACCCGATGACCAGCACCTTTTTTTTCATGTCAAATCCCTCTCTTAACAGAAGTCTGCAACACAACTTTCCCATCTGGCGCAGTGCCTGCATGGGAGCTGAATACCAGAGGTGGCAATTGCCAAGGCTTCGAGGAATAATCCGCGAAGCCGACGCACCGAACTGGGGCGAGCTGCATGAAGCAGCGAGAACGCCATCAGCGCATGGATGCGTGATTGGCGCGGTACCCAGTGAGGCAGGAGACAAGCGGCAATTGTACCCGAAGCCGCAGGGTGCCACCGTGGTATTCTCTCCCAGGTAATTAATTTCCTAGTTTGAAAGTTGATTCAGCAATCTGAACCCATACCGGCTTTTAGTGATGGAAGTGGCGCATGCCAGTAAAGATCATGGCGATACCATACTTTTCACAGGCATCAATGGATTCCTGGTCATGAATTGAACCGCCTGGCTGTACGATAGCCCTTATTCCATATTGAGCAGCCAATTCTACGGAATCGGCAAAGGGGAAATATGCATCAGAAGCCAAAACCGCGCCCCTGGCTTTTTCTCCAGCTTCTTTAAGAGCTATTTCTGCAGATCCGACCCGGTTCATCTGACCGGCACCCACGCCGAGAGTAACCCCCTCACGGGCAACCAAAATAGCATTTGATTTTACATGCTTACAAACCTGCATAGCAAATTTAATATCAGCCTTCAGGTCTTCCGGTATAGGAGCCGAGGTTACAAGCTTCAGGTCCTCTTCCTGCCATAAATCATTATCGCTGTCCTGAACCACAAAACCGCCGGATACGGTACGAACTTCTATATTCTCTTTAGCTGACTGCCCGGTAGCCAATAATCTCAGATTCTTTTTATTCTGCAAAATTTCTAACGCTTTATCGGTAAACTCGGGGGCAATTACCACTTCCATAAAGTGTTCGGCTATCAAACGGGCCGCCGCCTCATCAGCTGGTCGGTTGAGTGCCGTAATTCCTCCATAGGCGGAAAGTGGGTCAGCCGCATAGGCCCGGGAAAATGCATCTGCTCCCGAGCTTCCCAGGGCAGTGCCACAGGGATTGGTATGTTTAATGATTACACAGGCCGGGGCAGTAAATTCCTGCACCAGAGACCAGGCGGCCTCACTGTCAATGATGTTGTTATAGGACAGTTCCTTGCCGTTAAGCTGTTTAGCAGCAGCAATGCCTCCAGTCGCCAGGGCTCCCCGGTAAAAGGCGGCTGACTGATGGGGATTTTCACCGTAACGCAAATCGTACAGCTTCTCGCCCGCCAGAGAAAGGGTCGCGGGAAACTGAACTCCCGCCTCACCAGCCAAATACGAAGATATCATCGCATCATATTGCGCAGTATGGCTGAAGGCAGCCAGGGCCAGTTCCAATCTGGTAGCAGGGCAAACTTTTCCGGTGCTTTTCAGTTCGCCTAAGACCCGATCATAATCAGCCGGGTTGACCAAAATAATAACATCCTGGTGATTCTTAGCCGCGGAACGAACCATACTGGGGCCGCCGATATCTATATTTTCAATGGCTTCCTCACGGGTTACACCCGGTTTCATAATCGTCTCCCGAAACGGATAGAGGTTAACTACTACCACATCAATTGGTGTAATTTCATGCTTGGCCATCTGTTCCCGATGGCTGTCCAAGTCCCGGCGTCCCAAAATACCTCCATGAATCTTGGGATGCAGGGTCTTGACCCGTCCGTCCAATATCTCAGGAAATTCTGTTACCTGGGCCACCTGCATGACCGGTACCCCGGCCTCCTGCAGGGCTTTATAGGTACCCCCGGTGGAGATAATTTCATATCCCAGCGCATTCAGTTCCCTGGCCAGCTCCACGATTCCGGTTTTATCTGATACACTAATCAAGGCTCTTTTACTCATTTTTTCTTACCACCCTCCTGGGGGTCAGACCCCCTGCCATTCTCCGGCGATTATTCTTTTATATATACCCGGCGATCCCGGATTATTAAGCGATTATCGGCCATCAACTGCAGTGCCTGGGGATACAGGCGGTGTTCTTCCTTTAAAATCCTTTCCGCCAACGTATGTTCATCATCATCAGGTTCAACCGGTACTGCCGCCTGCATTATGATCGGGCCGCTGTCCATCCCTTCATCAACCAGGTGAACCGTACAGCCGCTGAAACGGACTCCATACTCAACCGCCTGCTTTTGAGCATTTAAACCCGGAAAAGCCGGCAGCAATGCGGGATGAATATTGACCACCCGCTGGGGATAACGGGACAAAAATCCGGCGCCCAACAGGCGCATAAATCCGGCCAGAACTACAACTTCCACCTGGAATTTCTGACATGCTTGGGCGAGGGCATCTTCAAACTGACTCTTATCGGCAAATTGGCGAGGTGATATAACCTCGGCCGGCACCCCAAAACCCCGGGCCAGGCTTAAAGCCGGAGCCTGCGGCTGATCACTGATTAAAACTGCCACCCGGGCATTTAGGCGTCCGCCCTCAATAGCGCGCATGATGGCGGCAAAATTGGAACCCCGTCCTGAAGCTAATACCCCTAAGCGGAGCGGTTCACGGCTCATTTAATTAGAACCCCTTCCGTACCTGGTTCAATTCGCCCTACCAACCAGGCCTTCTCCCCAGCAGTTTCCAATAGGTTTAACGCCCGGCCGGCATATGCTTCCGGCAAGACGATCATAAATCCGATGCCCATGTTAAACGCTTTATACATCTCAGCTTCATCCACCCCGCCCCGTTCAGCAATCATTTCAAAAACGGCTGGTTTTTCCCAGGCTGAGGATTCGATAACTGCCTGCAAGCCTTCAGGTATCATCCGGATCAGATTACCGGGAATACCACCGCCGGTAATATGAGCCAGGGCATGTACTTCAGTTTCAGCTAACAGCTGCTTGATCGGTGCTACATAAATACGGGTGGGGGTCAGCAATGCCTGTCCAATCGTTTTACCCAATTTCTCATCGAAGCGTTCAGCTTCATCTTCACTGCCAAGCAAGGCTTTTCGCGCCAACGAATAGCCATTAGAATGCAGCCCGCTGGAAGCCAGTCCAATTACCACGTCTCCGGCGGTTACCTGCTCACCGGTAATCAGCTGTTCTTTTTCGGCAACTCCGACCGCAAAACCAGCCAGGTCATAATCACCTTCGGCATACATTCCAGGTAATTCGGCAGTTTCGCCGCCAATCAGGGCACAGCCGGCCTGACGGCAGCCTTCAGCTACACCAGCCACCAATTCTGCGATTTGCTCGGGGATGAGATGCCCCACTGCAATATAATCGAGGAAAAAAAGCGGCTCGGCACCGTGAACCAGAATATCATTGACACACATGGCCACCAGGTCGATTCCAACAGTGTCGTAGCTGCCCAGCATTTTGCTGACCAGAAGCTTGGTTCCTACCCCATCCGTCCCTGATACCAGGACTGGTTCCTTATATCCGCTGCCCAGAGCAAAAAAACCGGCAAAACCGCCAATATCAGCTAATACTTCCGGACGGCGGGTAGCTTTTACCAGGGGCTTGATCAATTCTACTGCCCGGTCGGCAGCCTTGATATCGACTCCTGCCTGGTGGTAATTAAGGCCTTTGCTCATAACGTATCCTCCCGGTGTGCTATAGGGTACTCGCCGCTAAAACAGGCCGCACATGAGCCGACGGTTCCTCCGGCTCTTCCCAGTGCTTCCCGCATCCCATCAGGAGTTAAATAATGAAGGCTGTCAGCGCCGATCATTACTCGAATTTCTTCTACCGTCATTCGGGAAGCAATCAGTTCTTCCCGCCGGGATGTATCAATACCGTAATAACACGACCAGGCGGTAGGGGGCGAAGAGACTACCATATGCACCTCTAAGGCTCCGGCATCCCGGAGCATAGCCACGATCTGCCGGGAGGTGGTACCCCGGACAATTGAATCGTCGACCATTATCACCCTTTTTCCCTTAATAGCCGGAATTACCGGATTGAGCTTCAACCTTACCCCCAGGTCACGCAGAGCCTGTGTGGGCTGGATAAAGGTACGGCCGATATACCGGTTTTTGATCATCCCCTGCTCAAAGGGAAGTCCTGATTCTTCGGCATAGCCAATAGCGGCTGCGGTACCCGAATCAGGAACTCCGATAACAATATCTGCTTCCACATTGGCTTCCCGGGCCAGCTGACGTCCAAACTGCCGCCGGGCCTGGCTGACATTTACCCCATCCAGGGTACTGTCCGGGCGGGCAAAGTAAATATATTCAAAAATACAGTGGCCGCGCTCCTGACCTTTTAAGAAATTATGAGAAGCAATGCCATTTTCATCGATAATAACTATCTCACCCGGGCTGATATCCCGTATAAATTCGGCACCAATCGTATCCAACGCGCAGGATTCGGAGGCCAGCACATATCCCCCCGCCAGCTGTCCCAGACAGAGCGGCCTGATACCCAGCGGGTCACGTACCCCCACCAGCTGGTCCCCCGTCGTTAAGACCAGGGCAAAGGCACCTTTGATGTCAATCATAGTTTTGGCCAGGGCATCTACCAGGTCATCCTGGGAATACCGGGCCAGTAAATTGGCTATAACTTCAGTATCGGTGGTGGTTTGAAAAACCGATCCATTGGTCTGCAAGCGTTTACGCAGAGCATTGGCGTTAACCAGGTTGCCGTTGTGACCCAGAGCCAGCATCCCATTTAAATAATGAAAGGCCAGAGGCTGAGCGTTGGCCTGAATACTGGCACCAGTAGTTGAGTAACGTACATGACCGATAGCCACATGGCCACGCAGTTTATCCAGGGCTTCCGGGGTAAATACGTCCGAAACCAACCCCATGCCCTTATGCAGGAGAATATTGCGGTTAGAGGAAACTGCTATACCGGCACTTTCCTGTCCCCGGTGCTGCAGGGCAATTAACCCATAGAATGCCGTACGGGCCGCGTCAGTTTCCGCATAATCCGGATTCAGATAAATGCCAAAAACCCCGCATTCTTCATGAAGCTTGTCATCAATTAACCCATCGCGCACGGTATCGCCTCCTTCCAGGAATGGCTCAGCTCAGTAACTCCCTGTTTAATTAATTCGCGGCCGTTCACTTTTATAGTGAGCAGCTCTTCTCCGACTCTGCCGATAACTAAGGCCGGCAAACCGGCTTGCAGGGCCTGACTGACAACAGCTTCCTGCTTTTCGGGGTTACAGGTTACCACCGCCCTGCTCGGTGCTTCTGAAAACAGGAAGTAATCACTGCGGCCTCCCAGTGCCAATTCAATACTGCCGCCTATATTGCCGGCGATAGCCGCTTCAGCCAGGCAGGCTGCCAGTCCTCCATCTGATATATCATGAGCGGATTTAACCATACCCTGACTGATTAAATCCTGCAGCAGGTGTAACAGTTTGGCCTCTTCCTCCAGGTCTATATCCGGCAGACGGCCGCTCTCATAGCCATGGATCAGGCTCAGGTACTCGCTGCCGCCAATGCCATCATTTAACCTGCCCAGCAGAATGATTACATCACCTGCGGTTTTAAAGGCCATATCCATCCGCTTTTCTACATCTGGAATTAAGCCCACCATTCCTACTACTGGTGTCGGGTAAACAGCCAGCTCCTGGCTCTCGTTATATAAGCTGACATTGCCGCTTACTACCGGTGTATCAAGTATTTGGGCGGCCTTACCCATACCCCGGCAGGCTTCACTGAACTGCCAGAATATCTCCGGTTTTTCCGGGTTGCCAAAATTGAGGCAGTCGGTCAGAGCCAGGGGCTTTGCCCCGGTACAGGCCAGATTGCGGGCAGCTTCGGCCACCACCATCTGACCTCCCCGGTAGGGATCTAAATAGACAAACCGGCTGTTGCAATCGGAAGTGAGGGCAACCCCTTTGGGGGTACCTTTTATCCTCAGGACAGCAGCATCCGCTTTCCCCGGACAAACCACGGTATTGGTCATTACCTGGTGGTCATACTGCTGATATACCCATTCTTTACTGGCGATGGAGGGCTGCGACAACAGCTTCATCAGCACCTGGTTATAATCATCGGGTTCCGGTAAACTGCTCAGGTCCTGACTTTGTTTTTCCAGGTAATAACCTGGCTCCGTAGTCGGCCGATGATAAACCGGGCATTCCTCGGTCAAAGCCTGTATCGGGACATCACCAACCGTCACTCCGTTTTCCAGCACCCGGAAACGGCCATCACCGGTTACCTTGCCTATATAGGAAGCGTCCAACCCCCAACGGGTAAATATCTTCTGGATGCGGTCTTCGGTTCCCGCACGTGGTATAATCAGCATTCGCTCCTGCGACTCAGAAAGCATAACCTCATAGGGAGTCATACCGGTTTCCCGCCGTGGTACCAGAGCAACATCAATTTCCACCCCGCGTCCCGGTGTTTTGCTGGCACACTCGGCAGCTGAACTGGTGAGCCCGGCTGCTCCCAGGTCCTGCATCCCGGCTACCAGATCTTCCTTGATTAACTCCAGGCACGCTTCGATCAGCAGCTTCTCCATAAAAGGGTCCCCTACCTGAACTGAAGACCGCTTGGATACGGAGCTGTCCGATAATTCTTCGGAAGCAAAGGTGGCACCATGTATGCCATCACGGCCAGTTTTGGCACCTACCAGCATAATGCTGGCACCGACTTCACTGGCCACCGCGTAAGCAATTTCATTCTGGTTAACCAGGCCGACACACATGGCATTGACCAGACAGTTGTCACGATAGCTGGGATGAAAATAGACATCTCCCGCTACGGTGGGAATACCCAGACAATTTCCGTAACCGGCAATACCAGCTACCACTCCGGAAAACAGGTGACGGGTGGTCTCTTCATCAAGAGGGCCAAAACGCAGCGAGTTGAGCAAGGCAATCGGTCTGGCTCCCATGGTGAATATATCCCGTACAATTCCGCCCACCCCGGTAGCTGCCCCCTGGTAGGGTTCTATCGCCGAGGGGTGGTTATGGCTTTCCATCTTAAAGACCAGGGCCTGGTTATCACCAATATCCACTACTCCGGCATTTTCTCCCGGACCCTGAATAACCTGCGGACCGCTGGTGGGAAAACCCTTGAGTACCGGCCTCGAACTCTTATAGCCGCAGTGTTCTGACCACATAACTGAAAATACTCCGGTCTCCACCAGATTAGGTTCCCGGCCCATGATCTTTATAATACTTTGGTATTCTTCTTCACTTAGTCCCATATCACGGTAGGTTGGGTCACTCATCAGCTCTTACCTCCTGTCAGGGCTGTCTGCATCGAGGTAAAAACCCCCAGGCCATCAGTTAGCCCCAGGATAATTTCGCTGCAGCGCTCGGGATGTGGCATCATGCCCAGAACATTTCCTTCACGGTTGATTATCCCTGCAATATTGCCTCGTGAGCCATTCGGGTTGGCAGCATCGGTGGCCACACCATTATCATCAACATAGGTAAAAACCACCTGTCGGTTAGCTACCAGGCTCTCATAAGTGGCATCATCGCAAAAGTAATTGCCTTCCCCATGCGCAATGGGCACTGTAATCACCTGGTTCAATTGATAACTGGAGGTAAAAGCGGTATCAGTCCGGTCAATCCGTAAATGAACCGGGTGGCAGCGGAAGGAAAGATTACGATTTCGGAGTAATGCTCCAGGTAACAGCCCGGCTTCGGTAAGTATCTGGAAACCGTTGCAGATACCAATAATCAGCCCGCCCTCAGCAGCGAACCGCTGCACTGCATTCATTATCGGGGAAAACCGGGCTATCGCGCCGCAGCGTAAATAATCGCCATAAGAGAAGCCCCCCGGTATAATCAAGGCATCACAGCCATTAAGACTGGTCTCCTGGTGCCAGATATATTGACAATCCTGACCCAAAACCTCGCTAACCGCATGATAGCAGTCAGCATCACAATTGGACCCTGGAAAAACGATTACCCCAAATTTCATGGTCTCTCCTCCACTATCTGTACCCGGTATTCTTCTATTACCGGATTGGCCAGCAGTTGATCGCTCATTTTTTTCAGCTGTTCCTCAGCCGCTTCCTTACTGTCGGCCTGCAGCAGCACTTCAATGAATTTACCGATTCTAAGTTCTTCCACTCCCTGGTAACCGAAAACACCCAGTGAACGCTTGACCGCTTCACCCTGTGGATCAAGCACTCCCGGTTTCAAAGTGACAAAGATATGCCCCTTAAACATAAATAAACCTCCTTATCAATCAACCAAAGGTAAACCACAAGCGGTATTACCTTTTTTTCACAGCTACTTATACGTATTTCAGTCAAGGTGTAATTTTTGTCCGGCGCAGCGACTTGGGCGCAGGTAGCTAGAAAAACGGTGCGAAGGCGAAATGTAATCGGGGGGCGAGCTCATGAGGAGCGAGAGCGCTTTATGGCACGAAGCCATATGAAGCGCGATACCCCCGAATGAATAAACCAAGCACCAGATTTTTCAGTTACCGAAGACTGAAGCAAGCGAACAAAAATTACACCGCCTGCAACCGCCTCCAAATCTCCTCATAGGCTTCTCTCTCCTTGCCCATATCCCGACGGAAGCGGTCTTTATCCAACTTTTCTCCGGTATCGGTATCCCAAAAGCGGCAGGTATCAGGTGAGATTTCGTCTCCCAGGAGAACCTGCCCCTGATGACGGCCAAATTCAAGCTTGAAATCCACCAGTTCCACTTTGATGGCCTTGAAATATGGCACCAGCAGCTCATTAACCCGGGCTGCCATTTTTTCAATCTCATCTAATTCTTCAGCCCTGGCCCATCCCATGGCCAAAGCATGATAATGATTGATCATGGGATCATGTAAATCATCATTTTTATAATAGAACTCGATAATCGGCTGTTTAAGGGCAGTACCTTCCGGCTCGCCAACCCGTTTGCTGAGGCTCCCGGCTACCACATTACGAACCACTACTTCCACTGGAATAATATCCAGCCGTTTTACCAGCATATGGCGGTCATCCATGGTTTCAATAAAATGGGTGGGAACCCCTTGCTGTTCAAGATACCGGAACAAATGGGAAGAGATCTTGTTGTTTAAGACTCCCTTGGTCGCAATGGTACCCTTTTTGGTTCCATCAAAAGCAGTGGCATCATCTTTATATTCCACAATTACCTTTTCAGCTTCAGCGGTTGTAAAGACCTTCTTGGCTTTACCTTCATACAAAAAGTCCTGTTTCTCCACCTGTTACAACCTCCTTACTCTAATCCAACCCGTCGGAAAATATAATCAACATTTTTGGTGTGATAACTGTAATCAAATATGGCATCAAGATCGTCTCCGGAAATGAGCCTGGTTACCTCCGGATCACCGGCCAGCAATTCCTTAAAAGGCTGATGGGTGCGCCAGGCCTCCATGGCATTCTGCTGCACGATCTTATAGGCAGCTTCTCTCAGCATGCCCTTTTCCACCAACTGCAGCAGCACCCGCTGCGAAAAAATTAATCCCAGTGTCTTTTCTACATTGGAGATCATGTTCTCGGGATAAACCACCAGCCCATTAACCACCCGGGTAAACTTGTCCAGCATATAATCAAGCAGTATACAGCTGTCGGGAATTATGATGCGCTCGACCGAAGAATGGGTAAGGTCACGTTCATGCCAGAGGGCTACTTCTTCCATCGCTGCCAGAGCATTACCCCTCAGGACCCGGGATAATCCAGCAACCCGCTCGCTCATCATCGGGTTGCGCTTATGAGGCATGGCTGAGGAGCCTTTTTGCCCGGCGTGGAAGGGTTCTTCGACCTCCAGAATATCAGTACGCTGCAGGTTACGCACCTCCGTAGCCATTTGCTCCAAACTGCTGCCGATGACCGCCAGAGTCAATAAGAATTGGGCATGGCGGTCACGCTGAATAATCTGGGTCGACACCGGGCAGGGGGTAAGCCCCAGCTTGGTACAAACATATTCCTCTACTGCCGGGTCAATGTTGGCAAAAGTGCCTACCGCTCCCGAAACCTGGCCATAACTGATGATAGCCTCCGCTTGGTCCAGACGGACCAGATCGCGATTTATGATATCGTACCAGAGTGCCATTTTCAGGCCAAAAGTAACTGGTTCGGCATGGATGCCATGGGTACGTCCCATCTGCAAATCATATTTATGGGCTAAGGCCTGTTTCTTAACTGCCGTCTGCAGTTCAGCCAACCGGTCCCGCAGCAGGCTGCAGGCCTCCTTCATCTGTAAGGCCAGGCCGGTATCCAACATATCCGAGGAAGTCATCCCCAGGTGAATATACTTGCTCTCCTCACCCACATACTCACCGACATTGGTTAGAAAGGCTATTACATCATGCCGGGTTTCGGCTTCGATTTCCCGAACCCGGGCGATGTCAAAGCTAGCCTTATCTTTTATCACCTCGACGGCGGCGGCCGGAATGCGCCCAATACTGGCCTGTCCTTCACAGGCGGCAATCTCAACCAACAGCCATTTCTGCAATTTATTTTCTTCGGACCAGACCTTACCCATAGCGGGCAGGGTATAGCGTTCAATCATGGTGATACCTCCTCTAATAAGTTCCTGAACCAACCTGTTAATTCTATTTTAAATACCCTTCTACTCCTACTTTCTGCAGCCGGGCATCCTTGTCCATGACCTGAGCGGCCATCCGCTGCCGATAGGCTAACAATTTAGCTTTAAGATCCACATCGGATAACGCCATCATTTCAAGCGCCAGCAAAGCCGCATTGGTGCTGCCATTAATAGCTACGGTGGCTACCGGGATACCCGATGGCATTTGTACGATCGCGTAAAGCGAATCTAATCCAGACAGGGTGCTCGTTTTAATCGGCACTCCAATAACCGGTAATATGGTACAACCGGCAATAATACCAGGCAGATGAGCAGCCCCCCCCGCTCCGGCAATGATTACCTTAGTACCATCCCCCTCAGCCTTTTCAGCCAGGCTGATGGTCTCATGGGGTGTCCGGTGCGCTGAACTTATGTGTATTTCATAGGGAACATTAAAACTGGTCAGTAAATCTGCCGCTGGCTTCATAATTTCCAAATCGGAATCACTGCCCATAACAATTAGAACTTTGGCCATGTAAATCACCCCTGGTAAAAATTTAACCCAGATGGTAGATTTCTATTAAACGAAACCTACCGCCTGGGTTTTTATCCCTCCGGTGTAGCACTTATTATAAGCGCCTGTGCCGCTCGGACCAGCTATCATAATGATACGGAACCCTAGACACACTTTCGCGGATATTAAACTGTTTTCACCTTTACATCCTGATATTAGCAAATGGTCCCGGTGTAAGTCAACAAGGTCTGGTCTCAGTTCTCATAGAGGGTCGGTGAAGGATGTTCAACTTCAAGTGCTGAAATACCCTGCCCGGGGTTTAGTTGGCGATAAATATAAGTTAAGCCTAAATAAGTGACTGGTGCCGCAACCAGAATACCAATTACCAGGCAAATAAAACCCAATATAACTACTAATACTGTTAGCAGCCAGAACAGGAAAAGATTCCAGGCTGAACCCCTGGTAAGAACCCAGCTTTTCTTAATTGCCTCTACCGGCCCCAGCCCCTCGTCAACAACCAAAAATACAGCAAACTGCAGGCGGAGTGCGGCGATAATTCCCGGTATAACTAACAGGATAAAGCCAACCATACATATAATTCCTATCAGGATCGTAGTACCTAACATCCGTAAAAACGGCTGATAATTATTGAACAGATCCGAAAAATGTACCTCCCGGTTATCATAAAGATTCAAGGAAATTCTGATCGTCCCCATCGTAGTAATCAAACTAATTATCCAGGTAAGAATTTGTACTATCCAAAACGCCGAACCGTCTTCTGCTACTATTTTAGTTCCGGTGAGAATTCCGGGCAAAGAATTAATGATCGAAACCACCAGATATATACCGACTAGAAACCAGAACTTTGACTTAACCGTTTCCCAACCAAACTTAATCGCTGATCCCTTTGAGAAAGCTTTTAATGAACTCACTATTATTCCTCCCCCGCAGAACTTAAATAGTTTTTACCCTACCAGTCTACTTAAATCCTCCTTTGATTATCCCAGCATTAATAAATAAAAAGGTCTGCTATATAGCAGACCTTTACCAACATATATATGCTTACAATGCTTCAGCCAGGCGTCGACACAATATGTCGAGGCTGTTCTGTAGTTGCATAATCTCCTCTTCAACTTCTTCAATATGCCCGAGACGCTGGCGTTTATCCTCTAACTCCCGCCGAACCTCCGTAAGCTTAATGATAAGCCGGGCTACATTCTGGCTTATTACCAGTTCCATGACACTTGACCTCCCACAGGCATTTACTACCATTATTCCCCAAACCCAAGTGGTTAAGTATCAGTCTTCAGAAACAAATATTCTCTTCTTAGCGACAAAATCCTGCCGTGCATTATCAAAAAATACCGTTTATTGTTAGTATCAAAGGAAAAATCCACTGGCAATCCAGGTAAGTATCCCCAAGAGAGGGTAATGTCTGCTAGCTGAGCTACCATTAATGCAGACAGTCAAGCAGAACCGACCGATATCTTCAGATATCGGTCGGTATATTTCACTTATTTTATATACATTTTTATGAAAGTGTCCATTAGCCGTGGCTGGTACCAGACCCGACAAACCCTTACTCCCACTCGATGGTCCCGGGCGGTTTACTGGTGATGTCGTAGACCACCCGGTTGACCCCGGCTACTTCGTTGACAATACGGCGGGAAATGATATCCAGCAGTTCATAGGGCAGATGAGCCCAGTCAGCAGTCATGGCATCATCCGATACTACCGCTCTGACGATAATCGGATGGGCGTAGGTGCGTTCGTCCCCCATAACCCCTACCGACTTCATTGAGGGCAGTACCGCAAAATACTGCCAGATCTCTCTTTGTAATCCAGCTTTGGCAATTTCACCAGTTACTATGGCATCGGCCTCTTTGAGAATTACCAGCTTTTCTTCGGTAATCTCACCCAAAATGCGCACTGCCAGGCCGGGACCAGGGAAAGGCTGCCGCCAGACCATCTCAGCGGGCAGGCCCAGTTCTTCACCAATCGCCCTTACCTCATCCTTGAACAAAAGCCGCAGCGGTTCGACCAGCTTGAACTGCATATCCTTGGGCAGCCCGCCCACATTATGATGGCTCTTGATAGTGGCAGCGGTACGGGTTCCGCTTTCAATGACATCCGGGTACAGGGTCCCCTGAACCAAGTAATCTACCTGTCCCAGCTTCCTGGCTTCATCCTCAAATACTCGGATAAACTCGGTGCCAATAATCTTACGTTTGGCTTCCGGGTCATCAATCCCCCGCAGTTTACCCAGGAACCGTTCCGAGGCATCGACATGAACCAGATTTATTTTCATATGTTCGCCCATGGTGGTGACTACCTGTTCGGCTTCCCCTTTGCGCAAAAGCCCATGATCAACAAATACACAGGTAAGCTGGTCACCTACCGCCCGGTGCACCAGGGCAGCAGCCACCGAGGAATCAACTCCCCCGGACAAACCGCAGAGCACTTTGCCGGTACCAACTCGCTGGCGGATATCTTCCACCGCTTGATCAATAAAGCGGGTCAGATTCCAATCACCCTTACATTCACAGACCTGGTAGAGAAAATTCCTCAGTATCTGATTGCCCAGCGGGGTATGTCTTACCTCTGGGTGAAACTGCACCCCGTAAATTTTTTGGGCCCGATTGGACATGGCGGCCACCGGACAATTCCCAGTAGTAGCCTCTATTTCATAACCGGTGGGTATCTGGAATATAGTGTCACCGTGGCTCATCCAGGCCTGAATGGCGCCCGGCAAATCAGAAAACAGTCCATCATTTCGGTTTATCTTCAGTTCACTTTTACCATATTCACGTACTTCTCCCCGTCTGACTTCCCCGCCCTGCAGTTTGGCAATCAGCTGCATACCATAACAAATTCCCAGGATGGGTATATTGCTGGTCAATACACGGGGATCACACACCGGCGCATCGGTCAGATGAACACTGGCCGGTCCGCCGGAAAAAATAATACCCCGCGGCTGGCGGGACATAATTTCGTCATAAGGGGTATCAAAGGGAAGCATTTCACTGTATACCCCGAGTTCACGCACCCGTCTCGCTATCAATTGGTTATACTGGCCGCCAAAATCGAGTACCAGTACTGTTTCCTGCTTTTGCACTTGCTTAACCACTCCCACTATTAAAATTGGGGACTTGCCCCTGATTAAGAGCTATTTGCTGTAAACTTCCGGTTTGAGTATATAAACCCCGGGCAGGTTGCGGTAGCGTTCCGCATAATCCAGTCCATAACCGACCGCAAATTCGTCGGGGATGGTAAAACCACAATATTGGGGTATTACATCAGATTGCCGCCGGCTGGGTTTGTCCAGCAGAGTACAAACCCCCAAACTTTTGGGGTTACGCTGTTTCAATATTGATAAGATATACTGCAGGGTCAGGCCGGTATCAATGATGTCTTCCACAATCAAAACATGCCGTCCCTCAATTGAGCCTTCCAGGTCTTTCATTATACGGACCTCACCAGAAGTCTGCGTCGAGGCGCCATAGCTGGATACATCCATAAAATCAACGTTAACCACACCGTCAATCGCTCTTACCAGATCAGACATAAAGATAAATGCACCCTTAAGAATGCAGACAACCAGCAGCTCTTCCCCCTGATAATCCCTGGTGATTTGCGCTCCCAACTCTTTAACTTTTTCTTTGATTTTCTCAGCCGAGATCAACACGTCAACGTCATTCAGCATGCAATATACTTCCCTTCAGATATGATAGCAACTTGAGGTAAGGCTACCCCGGCTGAAGTTTATTCAGCACTTTAATTAATGCCTTAAAGTATAAGGCAGTTACGTCATTAGATAAATGGATTATAGCAATTAGCAATTTTCCCTGTCAAAAAGGCACTGCCGAGTCAGCTCTAAAGTACATTAAATGATATTAGCCACCATACATAAAAAAGCCCCTCTTGGCGAGGGGCCAGTGAGCCATTATTTACTGGGGTTTGTTTATAGTAATGGGTTTCCCGATATCGCTAAATCTCACCTCCAAATTAAGCACCGTATTGGGGTTGTGTTTACTCACCGCACTCAATTCCGCTTTCAGCAAAACGTTTTGTCGGGGTTCACACCATAAGCGATAGTGGAAATTATCCCAGTAGACTTTCATTAATTCATTTTCCAGACTGGGTGAACAGGTTAAAACCGCACAGCGGTACCCATCCACCTTCTCAAAGTTAACTAATTTAAGACTGTTAACCTCTTTAAAACTAAAGTTAGACAGGGGACTAAGTTCTGCAACCAGCACCCTCCCTACATTGCTGGCTGCGTCTTCAACCACTAACCAGCGCTTGGAATAAGGATCATAGTTGTAACTGACATTATTAATATAATATATATCAACCGGGGATTTGACCATTTCCCCCTTAATATGAACGGCACCTCCGGGCGCACGTTCACCTTGAATTTTGCTTATCACCTCCCGGCGGTCAGCAACTTTTAGTTCCGACTGCAGTTCATATCGGAAACTTTCCACCTGGTTCATATGGCTCAAGGTCGTCTTAAGCAGCAGGTCCGGATCAACCCGACGCTTTTGCTGCCCAATCACCCACCCGGCGGTAAGTCCCAACAGCACCATAATACCAATTATGCCATAAAGCCATTTGCGCTTTTTACTCACCTAATCGACACTCCTGCCTCTAATCTGCTGTAATTGTATTTTGGGATTACGGCAGCTAGACCAGGTAATTGTTGTGTTATTCTGACGAAACCAGGTTGATTAGCCTGATTCGCCATAGTTTTTCAGCTTTACCTTGACCTGAACCCTTATATTCATATTTTGAATTAAATCCTTATCGGCCCGGCTTTCAAATTCCTTTCTCGATTTGGCCAGTACAAAGCATACAGTCAATCTTGTATTCCTCCTGCACATGGGCAATAAAGGCATATACAGTTAGCGCGAAGCGGAACTCTATAATCGCCTCTAGGCTGATGACAAGCTGCTGATGGTATAGTATTTATCATTCGGTAAACCCGGGCATAGCAACAGCCCCGGAAGGCATAAGCCATCCGGGGCTGTTTGGTTAACGTGTTATTTAGGTTTCCAGGGCTATCCTACATCATGCCGCCCATTCCGCCCATACCGCCGGCACCACCCATACCTGCCATCGGGTCATCCTTCTTGGGTACCTCGGTGATCAGGGTCTCAGTGGTAATAACCATGGCAGCAATGGAGGCCGCATTCTGCAGAGCTGAACGGGTCACCTTAACCGGATCAATGATACCGGCCTTGACCATATCCTCGTAAACGCCGACCAGAGCATTGTAGCCCATTCCGACTGCGCTTTCCTTGATCTTCTCTACTACTACTGCACCTTCCACGCCGGCATTGTCAGCAATCTGCCGAACCGGAGCTTCCAGAGCCTTGGCTACCAGTTTGATACCGGTCAGCTCATCGCCTTCACCACTTATGCCATTTACGGCACTGATGATGTTGATGAGAGCGGTGCCGCCGCCAGCTACGATTCCTTCTTCGACAGCAGCTTTGGTGGCAGCCAGAGCATCTTCAATACGATGCTTTTTCTCTTTCAGTTCAGTCTCAGTAGCAGCACCGACCTGGATTACAGCTACGCCGCCGGATAACTTGGCCAGGCGTTCCTGCAGCTTCTCCCGGTCATATTCGGAAGTGGTGTCTTCCAGCTGTTTCTTGATCTGATTTAAACGATCTTTGATCGCCAGATCATTGCCAGCGCCATCAACAATAATGGTTTCTTCTTTCTTAACCCTTACCTGGCGGGCTTTACCCAACATATCTACAGTTACGTTTTCCATCTTGATGCCCAGGTCATCAGAAGCAACCTGGCCGCCGGTCAGGATAGCGATATCTTCCAGCATGGCCTTGCGGCGTTCACCAAAGGCCGGAGCCTTGACGGCGCAAACCTGCAGAGTTCCGCGCAGCTTGTTGACCACCAGGGTAGCCAGGGCTTCGCCTTCAACTTCTTCAGCAATGATAAGTAACGGCTTGCCGGTCTGCACTACCTTTTCCAGAACCGGAAGGACTTCTTGAATATTGCCAATCTTCTTGTCGGTAATTAAAATCCAGGGATCGGTAAAAGCGGTTTCCATTTTCTCAGAATCGGTAACCATGTAAGGAGAGATGTAGCCGCGGTCAAAATTCATACCTTCTACGACTTCCAGGCTGGTACCCACTGACTGGGATTCCTCAACGGTGATAACACCATCACGGCCAACCTTTTCCATAGCCTCGGAAATCAGCTCACCAATTTCGGGGTCAGCGGCAGAAATGGAAGCAACCTGAGCGATAGCTTCTTTACTCTCTACCGGCTTGGCCTGACTCTTCAGTTCTCCGACGGCTGCCTTGACAGCCTTTTCAATACCTTTTTTCATGATCATGGGATTGGCACCGGCAGCCACATTCTTGAGGCCTTCGGTGATCATAGCCTGTGCCAGTACCGTAGCCGTGGTAGTACCGTCACCGGCTACATCATTAGTTTTAGTGGCAACTTCCTTGACCAACTGGCAGCCAAGATTCTCCCAGGGATCATCCAGGTCGATGTCACGAGCGATGGTAACACCATCATTGGTAATAGTCGGGGAGCCAAATTTTCTCTCCAAAACTACATTGCGGCCTTTGGGGCCAAGAGTAACTTTTACGGCATCAGCCAGGGTATCTACGCCCTTCTGTAATGAACGACGGGCTTCTTCACCAAACTTGAGTTGCTTTGCTAACATGTTTACTTAATCCCCCTTATCCAGTAAGTTAAGCTTTAGTCTTCGACTTTGGCGAGAATATTGCGTTCCTCTAATAAGAGGTACTCTTCGCCATCGATCTTCACTTCGTTGCCGGCATACTTGGAGTAAATAACCTTATCTCCAACCTTGACATCTACCGGAACCCGGCTGCCATCATCAAGAATCCGGCCCGGACCCACCGCTATAACTGTACCTTCCTGGGGTTTTTCTTTTGCAGTATCAGGAAGCACGATACCGCTCTTGGTCTTTTCTTCAGCCTTTTCTTCGACCTTAACTACTACCCGATCGGCCAGAGGTGTCAACTTCATGAGTATACCTCCCTAAGTTTAGTAAAATGTTTGCTTTATTATTAGCACTCTTAGCTAGCGAGTGCTAACAGCTATAAATAATAATAGGCAAACACTTGCCCGGAAAGCAAGTGGAGCAAACTGCAAAATTTTTGTTTTTTGCTCAAAAATCAGTTTGCTCCACACATTTTCTTTTTATACCTCGTGTTTCCGTAATTTTTCTCCCTAACATGTGTAAGGCTGGACTACGAGAATGAAAATCATAGGCCTATCCCTTGCGGGTACAACGCAGATGGGGGTTATCGGCAGGCTGCTTATACCGGTTGACCGCAGTCTCCGCTGTTGCCCTTCAGCACATCAAGCCCATGCGGCAAAGTATCGATAATCGCCTCTAACGACTCCCGCACCCCTTTTACGCTGCCCGGCAAATTGATTATCAAGGTCTTTTTCCGAATTCCCGCCGTAGCTCTCGACAGCATGGCCCGGGGAGTCTTCTGCAGTCCATACCAGCGAATGGCATCGGGAATGCCAGGAACAAATTTTTCAATTACTGAATAGGTAGCCTCCGGGGTAACATCGCGCTCCGAAAAGCCAGTGCCACCCGAAGTAAGAACCAGGTCCAGTTTCAAAGTATCACACATATAAATAAGCTTTTGCCGGATGATATCCTTTTCGTCAGGTACCACCTCATAAAAAGACACTTCAGCATTCAACCGGTGCAGAAGATCCATAATCTCCTTGCCGCTCTCATCAATACGTTCCCCGCGCACCCCTTTGTCACTCATGACTAAAATACCGACCCGGTACATAAAGCCACCTC
>JBLNAA010000135.1:0-12027 GCA_050259135.1 Methylocystaceae bacterium
CAGTTCCAGCCTGATGTTTAAACCCGCCGGTAGAATTTCGGGATGTATTGTTTCCGCCCACTCGACTGCAAATAAGCCTTGTTGACCGATAAGCTCTTTTATACCTAATTGCTCAGCATCATCACCGGACAATCGATAAAAATCACAATGATATAAGGTCATACGACCGGTATACATGTTAACCAGGGTAAAAGTAGGGCTGGTAATCATCTCTTTACAGCCCAGCCCTCGTCCAATCCCTTTAACCAACGTCGTTTTACCCATACCCAATTCTCCAGCCAGGTAGATAACATCACCTTCCTCGGCCGATTGACCTAGCTGTTCCCCTAAGATAATCATATCTTCAGCACTTGGAATAATAAGTTCCATCGTTTAAGCCGCATCCTCCTTGGTTAGAGCGCACGATAGGCATCCCGAATCTTTTTAAAGTCTTCCCAGGCCGGCTTCTTCCACTCTTCCCGCCGCAGTAAAGCTGCCGGATGATAGGTGGGCATCATCTGGATACTCCCGCGGCGGTACCAGGTGCCACGGGCACTGGTTATTCTCGCCTTGGGGTCAACCACCGTCTGGGTAGCCAGCGCACCCAGGCAGACAATAATTGTTGGTTTAATAATTCTGATTTGGGCTTCCAGGTAACCGCTGCAGGCTTTGACCTCATCAGGGTGAGGCAAACGATTGCCGGGCGGCCGACATTTAACCACATTCGTGATATAGACTTCACGGCGTTCAATGGCGCAGGCTGCCAGAATACGATTGAGCAGTTGACCAGCCCGTCCGACAAAAGGCAGCCCGGCTTCGTCCTCATCGGCACCCGGTCCTTCACCGACTAACATTAATCGGGCATCAGCCGGGCCCTCGGCAAAGACCACTTGCCGGCAAGTTGCCCGTAAACTGCAGCTATCACATTTGGCGGCTACTGCGGCCAAATCATCTAAATGGCTTACCTGGGAATAAGCTTGTTCACTTTTAACTCCCGGCAGAAATGTTGTCCCGTTCTCCTTTTTAAGGCGACTGGGTATCACTGGCTGACTAACTTCGTTCTTCGGCTGTAAATCCGGGAACAGGCTAAGCTGATCCTCGGCCATCACCTATCCCTCCCCACCCCTGATTAATCAAGCAATCTTCTTTTGTAAATCATACGCGTAATTAACGGCAAAATAAAGTCTGCCCCCCTGGTTCACCAATATAGGGGGGCAAAATAGTAAAGCGGGCTTTTGCAGCCCGCCATTTTACTATATTTACGGTTGTTAGCTTTAACTTCGGGTCGGGAATACCTCATTAATCGCTTCCAATTCACCGCCCATACGCCAGAAAAATACCCCGGAAAGCTGGTTGGTCAATGCCAGGTTCCACTTTTCATTGAGGCTGGTATAGTTCTCCAGCCAGGCAGTATAGGACTTACCATTTTCCCAGTAAGTCATATAGGGCGAATAGGCATCATAATTGAACTGATAGCTGACAGTCACTCCATTGGCCGCCAGACGGCTGAGGCCATTTTGGTCCAGAGCCCTTCCGCTTCCTCCCGCGACCCAGGTATAGCCATAAGCCGGCAAACCCAGCATCAGTTTATTAGCCGGAACTACCGAGGTCGCATAGTCAACCACCTGTTTTACCCATTTATACGATGCCACTGCACCCGGCGAACCGGATGAATAATGTTCATCGTAAGCCATAATCATTACCCGGTCGAGAACCTGACCGATTGCCCAATAATCAAAAGCCTTTACCCAGGATTGGCTGTCACTGGTCTTGGCCATAACTGCCGCCGTTACCATTTTATCGGGGAAGGCCGCTTTTAACTCCCGGCAGAGTGCAGTATAAGCTTCCCTATCTTCGGCCCTCATCATTTCCAGATCCAGATTAATACCCTCGGCTGGTGTTGACTGTAAGACCTCCCGCATTTGATCGATGAAGTGTGCCCGGTTAGCAGGAACCGAGAGTAACTGATGCAGCTGATCAGGATCAAACAGCATTACCGACAAATGCCTCCGATATCCAAGCTCCTGTGCCAAACTGGTTACCCCTTGATAATCATCGGCATATTCATAGGTAATATCGCCATTTCCATCCGTCTGCAGCCAGCGGAAAACTACATCAGTAACCTTATTGGCATGGCTGCGCAGTTCATCCTTACCGCTGGCATAGTAGTAAGCCCATACCTCCGGACGGACCTTAAAATTCACCAGAGCCTGATTATTCAGATTTGACCAACTGACTACGGCTCCCAGCGATTCGGACAGGAAACGCAGCGGCACAAAAGTACGATCCTGTCTGATCAGGGGGGCAACATCGGTAGTAACCTGCTGCCCGTCTTGATAAACAATCTTACTGTTTATAGTGAGAACGAGTGTATTTCCATTATGCTTTACCGTTACCTGCTGTTTGGCTCCATCCCAGCTGATATCAGCATTAACCCCAGGAGCTTCCATTATAAAACGCAGCGGCACCATAGTCCGGTCTTGAGTTATGTAAGCACCCGGATTACAGTTTACCAGCTGGCCGTCAACAACAATGCCGATACCAGCAGCACTGGCAGCTGATGGTTCTACAGTTATCCCTATGGCTGTACATACCAATACCAGCATTGTCATCAGTATGTATCGTATATAATTGTGCAAAATTCTCTCTCCTTCCTTGACTCAAGAAACACGACCTTAACCCATTTCGCTACCCTGCACCCCAAGTCCTTGATGTAAATCATGGTAATATCGGAAGAAATGTTTAACTCATTGGTAAATTAGTTTTCTATCGGCAAGTAATTGGTGGGATATTCAGGCAGTCGCTTACATATCTGGTAGTAAAGGAGGGAGAATATGGCGAGTAAGGTACGGATACGGACAGTTGTTGATTCTTCGGGAACCAGAGCCAAAGACACCAAGCCCGATGACGAGTTTGTTCTCATAACTAATGAAGGTGATTCCCCGGCCTTTATGGGTGGTTGGGTGCTGCTTAAGAAAAAATCGGATAATTCTCATCACGATCACTACTACTTCCCGGCAACGATAGAAAACAACTCCCTAATATTAAAGCCCGGCCAGGAGATGCTGGTAATGACCGGAATTGGTTTGGATACCTACATTCCACCCGATGCCCAGGGCCACGGCCAATGGCTATTATACCAAAATCGGAAACATACCATTTGGAATGATGCCGCCGATAAACTGGTTATGTATGCAGCAATCCAGGAGGATGATAAAGAAATCCTGGTAAAAATTGATGAGAAATCAATCAAGTCATAGAGGAATTCCCGCTACGCTCACAGCGCCTCGCTTCACTCACGGCACCGGCGTGGAGCAAAGGGATGCTAATGGGGTAGTGCGCAGAAATCAGTGTACGAACTCTCTGGCGGTACAATGCAGCTGGGGGTTAATCGACAGGCTGACAGGATTAAGCCCCGGACTTATAAAGTTCGGGGCTTACTTTTCAATTCCACATACGGTCTAAATTCAGAGCTCCAGCCAGCTTATCCAGGGAAATATGCATTATCGAATCCGGGGGTACTTCTACTAATAAGGCATATTCCTGCCCGGAGTCGTCATCAGTATAAAATCCAACAATACATACTGTGACGGTTTTACCGTTGATATTAAATTCTACCAGGTCGCCTTTTTTCACATCCTGCGGCCCCCACTCTCAAACCTTCAATCCATACTGCCTCAGGTTTGCTGCGGAAATCAAAAGGGTGCCCGCTCCACAAAACCAGGTCGGCCTTCTTACCAGCCTCAATAGTTCCCAACTGATCGCTGATGCCTAAAATAGATGCCGCTTCACCGGTTAGCGCCCTTAAAGCTATCTCTTCAGGCAATCCTTCTCTGACGGTAAGCGCGGCCTGCACCGCCAGCAGACTTACTGGTATAACCGGATGATCAGTCATAAAGCAGAATCTAACACCTTTATCCCAGAGCCTGGCCGCATTTGTCAAACTGACTTCTTTCATTTCTACTTTGGCGCGATTGGTCAACATTGGTCCTAATATTACCGGAACTTGCGCTTCCTTCAATTCCTCGGCTACCAGGTGGGCTTCCGTCCCATGTTGAATTACCAGCTTGATACCGAACTCCTGGGCAATACTGAGGCCAGTCAAAATATCATCAGCCCGGTGTACATGCAGCCACAAGGGAGTTTCCCCCTTAACTACGGCCAGCAGAGGAAGCAGGCGATAGTTTTCATGGGTGAGTTCCGTCTTTTTGCCAGTCAGTTCAACTGCTAAACTCAGATTCTCCTTAAGCAGGGCAGCACTTGCCATTCTGGTAATAGGTGCCTTTTCTTTTCGGCCATACACCCGTTTAGGGTTTTCTCCCAGAGCGGCCTTAACCCCCCAGCGGTCAGCAAATATCATCTGCCTGGCCGCTGGGGCGTACATTTTGACCAAAGCTCCCTGCCCGCCTATTATATTAGCACTCCCCGGCACTACCAAAGCCCTGGTTACCCCGCCGCGCAGGGCATCAGCAAAAGCCAGGTCAAAAGGATTAATACCAGTGCTTGCCTGTAAATGAGGGGTAACCGGATCCGAAGTCTCATTAACGTCATCGCCTTCTTCCCGGTAAATCTCCTCTTCAAGTCCCAGGTGCGTATGTCCGTCAATCAGACCAGGAGTTATATATTTCCCGGCTGCATTAATTATCTCTACTCCGGGTGGTATATCAATCCCCACCCCGATTATTGACTCGCCTTCAACCACCACGTCAGCCAGATTGAAGGTTCCATCCGGTTTTAATACCTTCCCCCCACTAAGTGCAAACATAGTGTTATCCTCTCCCATCATTTTATGGTATATATTGGGGTTTGGTTACCCCGGCCTGTCCCCGGTTAAACTGCACTTAATCTCTAACCGGTCCTGCACGGGGGCTTAAGACTAAGGGGGCGGTTTCCAAGGCTTCAGGGAACAATCCGCAAAGCCGACGCCCCGAACTGAAGTGAGCAAGCAGCGCCCCGAAGGCGCATGCGCGCCTGAGGAAGTCCTCTTGGGGGAAGGCAGGAGACAAGCGGCAATTGTTCCTTAAAGCCGCAAGTTGCCACCGTAGTATTCCGCCCCCTGGGCAATAGATTATTCTTCCCGAAGGTTGAACTCTCACTTATCTTTCTTGCGCAGGCAGGCTTTGACCAGGGCTTTAAATAATCCCTCTCCTGGGGGGCCGATCAGACTCTCCGGATGCCATTGCACTCCCAGCACAAATTTGTGATTCTCCATTTCAATGGCTTCCACCATTCCGTCACGAGCCAGAGCTCCGATTTTTAATCCATTACCTACCTGTTTAACCGCCTGATGATGGAAGCTGTTAACCCGCAGCACATTTCGCCCTAGTAAACCCGCCAACATAGTATCCTCATTTATTATAATGTCATGAATCGGATAATCACGGGGGGCATTTTGATAATGCATTTGGCGTCCGCCCCGGATATCCTGGTATAAATTACCACCGAGGGCTACATTAAGCACCTGCATACCCCGGCAGATAGCCAGCAGCGGTATATCATTAGCTACTGCCCAGCGGGCCATCGCCAATTCAAAATAGTCCCGTTCCGGGGTTACTGCACCCAAACCCCGCTGGGCAGCTTCCCCCCAGTGAATAGGGTCAATATCTCCCCCACCGGATAATACCAGCGCATTAATTTTTTGTCCATAAACCGGAACCAGTTCGGATCCCATACAGGGAATAATAATCGGCACTCCACCCGCGCGCTTAACCGCTTCCAGATAGCTTCCCCGCAAAGAATGGGTCCCTTCATCAGCAGCTAGATTAGCACTCACCCCAACATAAACCGGCATTTTCTAGCCCTCCCAACCCCTTACGAAAAAGCAGGCAACTGGTGCCTGCTTTAATAACACTGCTATCTATTTATATGTCGGTCAAACCCATGCTGATACTAAGTGCGTGGTTAACTTTGGCCATAGTTTCATCATCCAGGAAAGCAATCCGCTGTTTCAACCTCATTTTATCAATAGTACGAATCTGTTCACCCAGGATGACAGAGTCCTTTTCCAATCCATATTTTTCAGCCTTAAGTTCCACATGGGTCGGCAGTTTGGCTTTATTGATCTGTGAGGTTATGGCAAGAATAATTGTGGTAGGACTATACTGGTTGCCAACATCGTTCTGAACCACCAGTACCGGTCTGATACCGCCCTGTTCCGAACCAATTACCGGGTTGAGCTGGGCAAAATAGATCTCACCCCGTCGAATCAACACATTTTATCACTCCGCATATCTTTCTATGAAAGCCAGCGCCTCGCCCTCGGCGGTGGTATATTCAAAACATACGGCGAGGTTGATTTCCCCCATTTCCATGTACCCACGGCGCATCTGTTCTAACATCAATTTACGCTTACGCTCTCCTAAATAGTATTGCATTGCTTCTAAAAACAATCCGTTGTAATCAAGCTGCGCGTCTAATTCTAAAGCACTCATCTCTAAAATCAGCCGTTCCGGCACGTTAATGGTTATTCTGGTTTGGCCGGGCAAAGCCAGCACCTCCTACATCTACAGCTATTCTGACCATTAATGTAATAATTATAGCTATTTTGACGGAGATGCTCAAATCCAATAATTGCATCAGCAATTTTTGTCGAGAGAAATGCTAGCCTATATGGAGCCGGGGGACCCGGCTGGAAACCATGGTAACTAATTCGTAACTTATCGTACCGGCCAGATTAGCCAGAGTTTCAGCGGTAACCCCATCTGCTTCCCGGCCGAAGATGACTACCTCATCACCGACCTCTACCTGGTCCAGGTCGGTTACATCCACCATAATCTGATCCATACAAACCCGCCCAATGACTGGTGCAACCTGCCCATTAATACCAACCACTCCGCGATTTGACAGACAACGCGGATACCCGTCAGCATAACCTACCGGCAGAGTTGCTACCCGGGTAGGACGGTTAGTTATAAAGGTATGCCCATAACCAATACCATACCCGGCTGGTACCTCTTTAACATAGGCGACATGAGTAAGAAAACGCATAACCGGCTGCAGCTTGATTTCCTCCCGGTTAACCTCATCAGACGGATAAAGGCCATAAAGGATAATCCCGGCTCTTACCATATCAAACTGCAGCTCCGGCATATCAAGAATGATGGCACTGTTGCCAAGATGCTTGATTGGTATCCTGATATTAGCCTGGTCTTCCAGGGAGGCAGTAAACTGTTGAAAAGCTGCTGCCTGCTCCCAGGAAATACTCTTATCAGCACTATCTGCTACTGGAAGATGGGTATAAATTCCTTCTACTTCTATTCCGGGTGTTCCCGCAATAGCTACTGCCTCCTGGAGGCCGGTATCATCGGCTAACACTCCCAGTCTGCCCATGCCTGTATCCACCTTGATGTGGATACGCGCCACTTTTCCCTGGCTGATAGCCGCAGCTCCCAGGGCCCGGGCCTGCATACGAGTAAATATGGTTACCCGAAAATTGTTTTCTACCGCTACGGTCGTAAATGCTGGTTCGACATAGCCGAGAACCAGAATCGGAGCCGTGATACCATCCTGGGCTAGCTGTATAGCTTCATCCAGAGTGGCAACCGCTAACCAACTGGCCCCGGCTTGTAAACTTCGTTTGGCAACCGGTATTATTCCATGGCCATAGGCGTTAGCCTTTACCATAGCCATCAGCTTACATTCTGGTTTAAGGTGGCGACAAATTTCCTGTATATTATGATCAAGGGCCTGAAGATTGACCTCAGCCCAGGTGGAACGATAAATGGTCATTTTCTCACCAGCGCCTTGAGCACATCATTCCGGGTTACAATCCCTATAACTTTGTTCCGGCGTACAATAGGCACCCGGTTAATATTATGCTCGGTCAATAATTCTACAATGTCGGAAACGGGAGTATCTTCTTCAGCCGTAATCACCTGAGTCGTCATCACATCTTTTACCTTGCGTGCCGTATATTTTTTAATTTCGTCTTTAAACTTATTCGGATTCTCTAGATAAATAATGCTATCAAATACCGTTAAATAAAAGGGAACCTTCAACTCTTTTGCCTTAACCATCAGGTCTTTTTCCGTAACAATACCTACTAGATGATTCTCACTGTCAACCACCGGAATCCCGCTGATCTTATGCTCCACCAGCAGCTTGGTTACCTGATCAACATTTTCTTCCGGGCTTACCATAATCACTTCGTGGGTCATTATATCTTTAGCCAGCATTTACATCGCCTCTTTCCATCACTCAGATTATCTGATATTACCCTATTTATCTAGCTTGTTCAAACCGTCCAATCCTTAATCACCCTGGGGATAGCACTTACAATGTCCAGTGCATTCAAGCTGTATTCCCCCAAATCATCTGCCGCTATATCACCGGCACAGCCATGCAGATAAACACCCATCCAGGCAGCTGCCTCTGCTGGCAGGCCCTGAGCTACCAGCCCAGCAATCATTCCGGCCAGAACATCACCACTGCCTCCACAGGCCATACCCGGATTACCGCTGGGATTGATATAGACATCACCGCTCGGAACCGCTATTATCGTACGGCTGCCTTTCAATACTAATACTACGCCGTATTCACTGGCAAAGTTACAGGCTGCCTCCACCCGATGCCCTTGAATATAATTAATATCCATTCCAGTTAAACGTGCCATTTCACCCGGATGGGGGGTTAGAATGAGCTGAGCACTGGCGGACCGCAAAACTTCGGGCTGAGATTGCAGCATATTGAGCGCATCAGCATCGATAATCAGCGGTACAGGTGTATTACCTATAATCCCGGCTATTAGATCTTTTCCCTCATCATAGCGGCTCATGCCCGGTCCCATTACCGCTGATTTCATTTCCTGCAAGGCTGTAATCAAGGGATCTAATGCAGCTTTCGCTATTTGCCCCCGGGCGGTAGCCGGCAGGGCGATGGTCATCGCCTGCGGTATCTGGGCAGCGGCGGCGAAACGTATCGGTTCCGGGACGGCGGCGCTAACCAACCCAGCCCCCATTTTCATAGCGGCCTGGCTGCACATTATTACCGCTCCCATCATATCTGAGCAGCCGCCAATTACCAGGACATGTCCGTAGTCACCTTTATGCGTGGCCTGCTGTCGGGGAGGCAGGTAAAAACGTACTCGGTTTTCGGTAATTAAATTTATTTTCAGGTCGGGATCTGTTATTAAGGCTGGAGGTATAGATATATCGGCCACGGTGAGGCGTCCTACATACGGGGCCGCACTGGGCTGCAGCAAGCCCAGTTTGGGCAGGGCCATCGTCACCGTCCAGTCAGCCTGCACAGCCAGCTCAGAAGTCATGCCATTATTGGCGTCAAGTCCGGAGGGAATATCAATAGCCAGCACCGGAACTGAGACTTCATTAATCAGTTCGACCACACGTTTACTAATGCCCTCCAGGGTTCCCGTAAAACCGGTACCATAAAGCGCATCAATAATCAGGTGGCTGCTGCTCATCACACCAGCCGCCAGTTCAAGTTCTTCCTCATTAGCTATGTTAATCGGGCTCAGGCCCATGCGGGTAAGAATTATGTAATTGGTTAAAGCATCACCTTTTAATTTTTGTATATCACCCAGTAAATAACAGGTGACTTTAAAGCCGCTGTTGCTGAGGTGGCGGGCAGCTACAAAACCATCGCCGCCGTTGTTGCCAGCCCCACATATGATAACGGCTGCTGATCCTCCGGCACCCAATAAGGTAAGGGCCGCATCCACCACCTGTAACCCGGCATTCTCCATCAACACCATACCCGGGATGCCATATCTCTCGGTAGCCAGACGGTCAATCTCCACCATCTGGTTTCTGGTAACCACTTTCACTGCTCTATCTCATCCTCCTTCCATTCAGCTACAGCTACTGCCACCGCCTGATCACCATCGTGACTGAGGCTTAAATCAATTGATATCAAGCCAGCTGCCCGTGCCTTTTGCTGTAGACTGGAAGAAAATCTATATCGAGGTCTTCCTGAATCCTCGATTTCCACCGCCACATCCTGATAACAAACCTGAATAAAAACCGGATGCAGTTTGCGCAAAGCTTCCCGGGCTGCAAAACGAGCCGCCATACTGGGATAAGGGTTAGCCCGGTTCCGGCAATAAGCCAGCTCTTCCGTTGAATAAACCCGATCAGCCAGGTGTGGAGTTCGAGTTACTGCCTCTTTAATTCTAGCTACCGACACCAGATCCACACCTACTCGCAGCAAATTACTTCATCCTTTATGTAGAGATTAATCAAGTTAAGTATACAGCAAAGCCCTGGAAGGTATCCATGACCTTCCAGGGCCAAAAAAGCTGATATTCCATCAACATCTACCAAGAAGCTCTACTATTGAGATATCGCCTCTAATTGAGACTTTTGGGCATCGGTAAGTATTTTGGTGAGGTCAAGCAGGATCAGCAGGCGGTTGTCTAATTTGCCGACTCCAGTCAGATATTCGGCAGTAATACTTCCAATTACTGACGGTGGCGGCTCAATTGCTTCAGCAGCCAGCCGGAGAACCTCGGTTACCTCATCGACAATAATTCCTACCGTATGACCTCCGACTTCAACCACAATAATTCGGCTATCGTCAGTTTGACTATTTAAGGCCATATTAAAGCATTTCTTAAGGTCAATGATCGGAATAATGCGTCCGCGCAGATTGATGATACCTTCAACAAAATCGGGTACTTGCGGCAGCTTGGTGGAAGCAGTGATACGAATTATTTCCTGAACCTGAGTTATTGGTACTCCGTACTCACATACCGTATCCCCGGAACGCAGGGTAAACACAACCATTTGCAGTTCATCGGCCATTAATTTCACCTCACACATCTGTCCTTCAGGCATAAAATACCTGCTTGGCAACTTATAAACTCATTATATTCTTAACTTTCGAGCCTTTCTATAACTTTACTGTCTGGGAACGATTTTTTTCCATCCTGATAGCCTCACTCGCATAGTCGGCTTGGACCAGCCATGCTACACTTATAGAAGCAAACCACAAGGAGGATTTAACAATGGATCCCCTGGATCTGCAAGGCAAAACCACTATTATGCATACCCTTGACATAACCATGGATGAAATGACCCCGGAGCGGGTTGTCTTTTCCATGCCGGTTACCCCCAGAGTCCATCAGCCTTATGGCCTGATGCATGGAGGGGTGTCTATGGTTCTGGCAGAAACTGTAGCCTCGGCGGGCAGTGTCCAATTCATCGATCAAACTACACAAATGGTAGTAGGTTTGGAAATCAACGCGAACCACCTGCACAGCGTCAGTCAGGGACGGGTCAAAGCAGTAGGCGCCCCGGTACACATCGGCAAGCGCACTATCGTCTGGGAGATTAAGTTATATGATGATAAAGAAGCTCTGATTTGCCTGTCCCGGTGTACTATTGCCATTGTCCCCCTGAAAAAGCCCCAGTGATCATCTTTTCCTATTCGGGGCAGTAGCATTTTATATCCACCAACATATATAGAAAACAGAAAGGGGTGGGTTTAATTTGCACAGACCCAAGATGGTAAAAAGAACCAAGCCGAAAAGTAAACCAGGCCGTCTTTACAACAAATATTATCCTACGGATATGTTTGACCCTAAATTGGCTTATGACAAAGCTCTGATGCTGATTTACAACTCGGTCGCCAATGAACGGGAAGACGAGCTGTTTTACGATTATTTAATTAAAGAGGCTCCCGCAGCTGACCAGCGCGCTATCATAACGAGTATTCGTGAAGATGAACAGAAACACAACAAAATGCTGCGGGAACTGTATTATCAGCTTACTGGTATGGATATTCCCCCCAACGAAACCTATGAACCAATGCCACCTCCGGAAAGCTTTCTGAGCGGGATCAAGCAGGCTCTCTTTGGAGAATTGGGCGCAGTCGAACGCTATCGCCAGATTTATTACGGTATGCCCAACCAGACTTACCGTAACATGGTCACCGAGATTTATACCGATGAACTGAAACATGCCAGCAAATACAATTATCTCTATACCATCAACTACGCTCAGCCTATGATTTAATTAAGCAATCACCCCCTTGGTTAAGGGGGATTTTTATAAAAGGGATTGGGACAGGCTAAAATATATACAACTACGGTGT
>JBLNAA010000136.1:0-3121 GCA_050259135.1 Methylocystaceae bacterium
GCCAGGTATAATAGTTCCGGTTTCAGTTCCTGCTGCATCTGCTGTTTTAATCCCAACAAATTCAGAGCGGGCGCCTTAACCGATGAAATCCAGTCCAAAAATGGTGAGCCCGTGTTCTGATAAAGTATTATTTGCGGGTCTTTAGTATGTGCCAGTACCGCAGTACCGTTAATCGCATCATCGAGGTAGCCAACTTCGTCAACCAGACCCAGGCTTTTAGCTTGACTGCCCGAATATATCCTGCCATCAGCCAGTTTTAACACCTGGCTTCGATCCATATTTCTTCCTTTAGCTACCGCATCCACAAAAAAACCATAAGATTCATGAACCAGGCTCTGCACAATCACTTTTTCTGCATCACTTACCGGACGCATCGGGTTTAACAAATCTTTATTAGTACCGCTCTTAAAAGTAATATCCTGAATACCAATCTTATTGGCCAGTTCCTGATAATTATAGGTCCGCATAATCACGCCAATCGAACCGGTCAGGGTATTACGATTAGCATAAATTCTGTCCGCCGCCATCGAAATATAATAGCCGCCGGATGCTGCTTCCTGCTCCATATATACCACCAGCGGTTTATGGTAAGTTTTCTTCAAGTCCAGCAGGCATTTATAAATTTCATCACTTTCATAAACCCCGCCTCCCGGCGAGTTAACCCGGATAATTACCCCTTTAATATTATCCTGCGAAAAAGCATCTTCCAATTGGCCAAGAAATGACTGATGATCATAACCATCATCCATTCCGGTACTGGTACCGGAATTATCAATAATAGTACCGTTCAATCTGATCATAGCCAGGGTTTTGCCGGTACCTTCCTGATATATTTGCGTGGTGTAAGGCTGATCCTCAACAGAGTTTATGTATGACATGAGTCCAGTTTTTTCAACTCGGCCGGCACTGCTTATCCATATCACCAGCAGGACCAAAAAAATGGCCAATGCCCACCATCGTTTCTTATTCATTAACTAATACTCCTTTCCTATGGAACATGGAATCATTATTACAACTTATAAAGATGAGTCCAGTGCTAATTTCAGCATACGATATCCGATAACCTGCTTCCTACCGTATTTAATTATTTAATAGGGCACTATATTGTAACATAGGGTATTGGGCAAACCGGCAATAATATTTCAAACTGCCATACCACCAAAAATGTAGCTGGCTGTTTTATTAAAGCAGCCAGCTACATTTTATATTTATTCTAAGTTAATTACCGTCAAAGCATCACTTACTTGTACTATGTGGCTAACGTTGGCAAAACCACCTCAAATCCATTTTCCTGAGCAACAATTGTGCAGGGAAATTGATTGCCGCATTCATTACATTCAATAAAACTTCTGGCTGCCGTCTGCTCCCGTCGATCGAAAACATAGGGATCAAATCGCTGGTTATTATAAAGACCGGGAGCATCAGCATCTATAAAGTAAGAATAAACAAAATTGGCTTCATGTTTTAGGGTAAGCTTCTTCCCTTCGCAGGCCGGACATTTTAGCAGGTTTTTGTTCATGGGACCCTCACTTTGTTTGTTTTAATTTCTATTATTATCTCCCCTTGCCTCCCATTCATTACTGTAAAGCATTAACCTTAACCTTTAACCTGCATGCATAATAATCTGTTGATTTCAAACAATATCTACGTAATTTTAAAGCAATCCTTAAGTAAAGGAGTTTGGAAAGTATGAAGCATAATCCGGATGACCGCAGTGATAACGTAGAAAGAATTCAAAGCAGCATCAACCATACAATCCAAAATATGGAGATAGCCGAGGAAGTAATCGCGAAGACCGATGATCCCCAAAAAAAGCGGGATTTGCAGGCTAAGAACGAAAGAAGAGAAGAAGCGCTCAACTCTATGCGAACAGAAATCCGGGATGAAGCCCTTGACCGCGAGGATACCAGCGGACGCGAAGAAGAGTAGACCTTTTATTTTAGGATTGGTAATCACTGTAAACAAAAAAATGCTGATACCGGGCATGCCTTTCGGTGGTTCCCGGTATTTTTTATTCTGCTAGCGTTTCTTTTAAAGAAATAAGTATCCGAGTAAAAATTAAAGGTTCCTTATTGCAAATCCACTGCCTTTCCTTGGGCAGTTGGCACAGCTTTTTTACCACTTATTAAAATAACCACTACCAAAACGGCACCCAGAGCAGCCAGAGCGGCTGCCGCTAGATAGGCCATGGAAAAAGAGCCGGTAGCATCCAAAAAATATGAGGATACTCGCGGACCGATAAACGATCCCCCGGCGTAACCTAAAAATATGATGCCATAGTTAACACCCAGGTTTTTAATACCAAAATGCTGGCCAGTTATGGGCGGAAAGACCACCAGCAGTCCGCCAAAGGCAAAACCTAATAGAATTACACAAATAATAAACAGGGACATGGCATGGGCTCTGCCAATAAGCAGTAAAGCAATAATCGTAAGGGAAAAGCTGAGCAGCAATGATTTAAACCCGCCGATTTTATCATAGATAGCGCCAAACGACAGGCGTCCGGTAAAATTGGACAGCGTACTAACACTAACAATCAACGCACCTAAGGTAGCTGCTGCTCCGATCTGGGTCTGAGCCATAACTGAAGCTGAGTTGATCATCATCGTACCGGCAGTGCTGGCGCAAGCATAAATCACCAACAGCACATAGAATATTGGGGTTGACAGCATTTCTTTCCATTGGTAATCGCGCTCAGGTGAAGCGGTTACGGTCGAGTTTGGTTCAGGATTCCAGCCAACAGGTTTGTAGTTAACGGGAGCGGATTCCAGCATCCAGCCCACGGCCGTAATGGCGATAAAAAAGAGAACCCCCAGGATTTCAAAAGTCCGCACAATACCAAACTTCTGCACTAAGACAGCTGATAAGGGGGCCAATGTAAACGGACCAAGCGCTGATGCTGCCAGTAGAAATCCAGTCACTTTGCCTCTAATATCAGGAAACCAGCGGAGTGTAGTAGAAATTACAGCATTGTAGATGGTCCCGCCGCCGCTGCCGGCGATAACTCCGTAAACCAGATAGAGTTGAGTCAGGGTTTCGCACCTGCCGGTGAAAAACCAGCCCACTCCGTAGAGCAATGCCCCTACATACATGTTCTTTTTCGCACCGCAGGTATCGGCAA
>JBLNAA010000137.1:0-17457 GCA_050259135.1 Methylocystaceae bacterium
CCCGTCTGGCTCTGGGAACCGCGGTATCCATATTGTTCTTTACCGAAACCTTTGGTACTGAATTTGGGATGGGCTATTTTATCATGGACGCCTGGATGCGAGTAAATTACCTGGAAATGTATGCCGGCATAATTGTTTTGAGTTTCATGGGCTTCTGCCTGTTTACCGCTATTGATTACAGCGAGAACCGACTTACTTCCTGGCGGTAACTGTGGTCTGGGTGTATTACAACTACTAGATAAATAATCCATCTATGTTGGTTCTAGTTGTAAGCGGCATTTAAAAATCGGCTGGTTACAAGGGAACTAAGGATGGTAGGTTAATGTTATATCAGGGTGTTTAAGTAATATGGAGGTATTTATGAAGAAGCGAGTGTTGTTCGTGTGTACCCAGAATTCATCACGTTCGCAGATGGCGGAAGGTTTGATGAAATATTGGTATGGTGACGATTATGCTGCCTTCAGCGCTGGTACCAGTCCCTTCCGGGTTAACCCTTACGCCATAAGGGCGATGGCCGAAATGGGGATCGATATCTCATCTCATTATTCCAAGAGTATCAATGAGTTTGCCGGCCAAGAGTTTGACTACATCGTTACGGTTTGCGACCACGCCCGGGAAACCTGCCCGTACTTCCCCGGAGGGAAGGAATATATTCATCACAGCTTTGAAGATCCGGCCGCTGCCGAAGGATCAGACCAGGAAATGCTGACAGCTTTTATTCGCGTCAGAGATGAAATTAAATCGTGGCTGGATCGGTTCGTTAACAATCACTCATAATAGGTGGATATATAAAAAATCGCAATGAACAGATTAAGGGTTAAAAAGGGGGGTACCCCCCTTTTTTGATTCAACCAGGTGACAGGGATTTATTAATGGGGTACCATTGCACTAGTAGGCTAGTGCACTAAGGAAATAGAGGTGAAACTATGGAATTCAATGCCGCTCAACCTATTTACCGGCAAATTATTGATGGCTATAAAAAGCAGCTGATTCGCGGAGAACTGCAGCCTGGTGACAAGATACCCTCACAGCGGGAATATGCGGAAACGGTAAAGGTTAACCCTAATACGGTTCAGCGTGCTTATCGTGAAATGGAGGTAATGCAAATGGTGGAAACCCAGCGGGGACAGGGAACCTTTATCACAGCTACCCCGGAAATGCTTCGAACCATGAAAGAGGAAATGGCAGCGGCAGTGGTGGGAAATTTCATTTCTGAGATGAATGATTTGGGGTTTACAGCCAAAGAAATTCATCAGCTGCTGGAAGATAAATTAGATTCTTCACGGGAAGGAGTAAAAGCATGATCAGTCTGCAAAATGTCAGCAAACATTATTGGAATGTAAAAGCTTTGGACAATATTAATGCTGATTTTGATCCCGGGCACATTGTCGGGTTATTTGGCCCGAATGGGGCGGGCAAATCTACAGTTTTACGGCTGATGGCCGGACTGTTGCTGCCGACCAGGGGGGAGGTTACGGTGGAAGGGAAAGCCGCTCGGGCCGCCCGGAATCAGGTGGCTTTTCTGCCCGAGGAAAATCATTTATATAGGGGCTGGACTGTCAAAAAGGCGGCTGATTTTATCAGCACATTTTATGAGGATTGGGATCAGGATCGCTATCAGCAGCAAATGGGGTTTCTTAACCTGCAGGAAGATATGAAAATTGGCCAGGTTTCTAAAGGGCAGCAGGCCAAAATACGCCTTCTGCTAACTATTGCCCGGAAAGCACCCTATTTGCTGATGGATGAGCCCTTTTCCGGAATTGATATTTTAACCCGGGAGGAAATAGTCGAGGCTTTAATCAAAGATTATGGCGGCGGCAATCAGACAATTATAATTTCTACCCATGAGGTAGGAGAAATTGAGAACCTGGTCGATCAGGTAGTTTTCATTGATCGAGGCCGCTTCAAACTTATCGGTGATGCCGATGAACTCAGGCAGCAGCGGGGGATGTCAATAGTTGATATTATGAAGGAGGAGTTTAGGCATGTCCAATAAGCTGACGATGTTTGGCCGGCTTTACCGCCGGGATATGGAGCGAATAGGTGTAGAGAGCCTGGGCCTGGCCGGAGTAGCCCTGATCACTATCCTTCTCGGGCTGACCCCCTGGAATAAAAATGTTATCATCTTGCCGCTGGTTGTTGTGACCGGAGTGGCGATGGTGCTGCCGATTATAACTTCTTTGCTTTCCCTGCATCGTGAATGGAAGGAGAATACCATCTATCTGCTTTTGTCATTGCCAGTCGGCGGCAGTTCCGTTTTAGGTGCCAAGCTGTTGGCGGCGCTGACCCAGGTGGTGATCAATGCGAGTATTGTTTTGATTATGATTGTGGCTTGTGGATTCGAACTGTTACCGAAACAGGGCATTGATTGGACCACTTTTTGGCAACAGGTACAGGCTTTCTGGCAATATGCCGACATGAGCCGCATGCTGCCCTTTATTATCATCATGGGGATATTATTGATGATCTATGGGCTTAGCAGCCTGCAGTTAGGGGTGTTAATCGGAAAGCTGTTCAGGCGTTTTACCTCAGTGGCAACGATTGGTGCTCTTATAGCCGTATTCTGGGTGGGGTCGAATTTATTAAATGCGATGCTGTCACTGATACCCGCACATATTAATTGGAGTCCGGGGGCAGCTCCAATACCGACGATAGGCCTGGTGCTGCCCGTGGCATTTATGGCAATAATGATTGGGCTTATTTTCTGTGGTTCGGTTTATGTCTACAACCATCGAATTGAAGTATAGAATGTTTTTTTACTAAACTTTTAAACAGGTCGGCTGCTTATTCCGGCCTGTTTTTTTATTTTTGGCAAAATAAAAAAATTAGAGGTAGACCAATTCGGTTCAATTAAAACAGGATTGATAATCAGAACCTTTAAAAAATACTCGAAAATTAGTTATTCTATGGAAAATTGGGCGGAACTGATATTATTATAGGGTAATTTACCAAATCCAGCTTTATTCCCCATCCATTTGGCTTTAGGCTATCAAATAGTAGCAGGGAGGTTGCAAGGGTTATGGATAATTTAAGGCTGAAGCAAAGTCAGGTGAAGGCTATGCAGGAATTTGCTCCAGTAATGGTTGAAAGTTATGAAGATGGAGCCTGTTTTTTTGTGACAGACCGTCAAAAAGTAGTATTTAAGGTCAGTTCAACCAAATTTGATGTTCCTGGAACCGAAGTTGGATCGGCCAACAAACCCGGTGGGGTAGCTGATGTTATTCTTAAAGCCGGGGAACTAAAGATACTCAATCTCGACCGCAGCCTGTATGGGGTAACGGTGAAGGTTATTGCCGCCCCGGTATGGAGTGAGGACCATACTGAAGCTGTGGGAGCTTGGATAATAGCTCTGCCCAGAATGCATCATGTTGAGAAAGCTTTTGGCTTTTTTGCCCCCATGTTGGCGGAAATGTTTCCCGAGGGAGCAGCTATGTACATGTCTGATAAGGACAAGCTCATTAAAAAACAGGCTTCTTCCAAATTTGATATAAAGGATATGAATGTCGGTGACGCAGTAAAAGAGGGCGGCGCTGTGCATGAAGTTATCCGTACTGGCAAGCAAATTATCAAGGATGTGCCCCCTGCAGTATATGGGGTGCCGGTTATGTTAGCCTGCAGCCCATTATTTGATGATAATACCAATCAGGTAATTGGAACCTTTGGCATGGCACTGCCACGGGCTATGACTAATGAATTAAAAGGCATGGCGCAAAACCTTAGCAGCTCCATGCAGCAGATAGCAGCAGCCATGGAGGAGATGGCCGCTGCTACCAGTGAAGTGGCTGAACACCAGGGTAACCTTAACGAAGAGATATATAAAATTGCTGGTTTATCTGAAGAGATTAATATTATCCTCAATTTTATTAAACAGATTGCCGAGGAAACCAAAATGTTGGGTCTTAATGCTGCGATTGAGGCTGCCCGGGCCGGGGATGCCGGCCGAGGGTTTGGAGTGGTAGCCGAAGAAATAAGAAATTTGTCTGACAAATCGAAAGAGACCGTAGTTCAAATTCGTAATTTAATCGAAAAAATTCAAGGTTCAATTAAAGATACCCAGCATAGATCAGATGCCACCCTCAAAGTTACCGAGCAGCAGGCTGCTGCCAGTGAGGAGATCAATGCCAGTATCGAGGAAATATCAAGCATGGCGGAGCAGCTACAGGCCATGGCGGCTAACTTGTAGATTTAACCAGTAGAAATATGATATCCTTAAATATCAGGAAGGATCTCTGATCATTGAGGTAGAGGGACCCTTCCTTTTGTTTAAGGCTAAGATCCTTAATTACAGTCAATTACATTGAATCCAACCACTTTTGATCATGCTTTCTTAGGGTCAAATTAGGCTATAATATAAGGTATGGTCATACTGGTTTTAGCAGCCGGGACGGAGCATACGAGTGTCCGCTATCAGTGATGGGGATGCCCGTATGTTTCGTCGTCAGGTATTTATCCTGATAGATGGGAATATGAGGTGAGAAAGATTTGATTGACAGTAACCGTATAGTTCCGATTGATATTGAACACGAGGTGAAAAAGTCATTCATCGAGTACTCGATGAGTGTTATTGTCTCCCGTGCGCTCCCCGATGTCCGGGATGGACTCAAGCCGGTACACCGCCGTATTCTATACACCATGTATGAAGACAATAATACCCATGACCGTCCCTACCGTAAATCTGCCAGCCCGGTAGGTACGGTTTTGGCGCGTTATCATCCCCACGGTGATGCCTCGGTTTATGATGCCCTGGTGCGGATGGCTCAGGATTTTTCCGTTCGCTATCCCATGGTCGATGGTCATGGTAACTTTGGTTCGATAGATGGCGATAGCGCCGCGGCCATGCGTTATACCGAGGCTCGAATGACGAAACTGGCTCTGGAGATGCTTACCGATATCGATAAGGATACCGTGGATTGGCGGCCCAATTACGATGACACCCGTAAAGAACCGGCCGTATTGCCAGCACGGGTTCCTAATCTGCTGATAAATGGGTCCACCGGTATTGCTGTCGGGATGGCAACCAGTATTCCGCCTCATAATCTGGGTGAGGTAGTAGATGGCCTGGAGATGATGCTGGAAAACCCGGAGGCTACCTCCCTTGATTTAATGCAGGTGGTAAAAGGCCCTGACTTCCCGACTGCCGGCATCATCATGGGGAGGCAGGGGATTCGCAATGCGTATCAAACCGGCCGCGGCAGCGTTAAGGTTCGGTCCCGCACCGCTATTGAAGAAAAGAAGAATGGCCGTACCGCCATTGTCGTAACCGAAATCCCCTATATGGTCAATAAGGCTTCATTGGTGGAAAAAATTGCCAGCCTGGTACGGGACAAGCAAATAGACGGGATTGTTGACCTGCGCGATGAATCCAATCGCCATGGGATCCGGATTGTGATTGAACTGCGCCGGGACGTCACCCCTCTCGTTGTCCTTAATCAGCTGTATAAGCATACGCAGCTGGAAGATACCTTTGCCATCAATTTGCTGGCACTGGTCAATAATGAGCCCAAAGTACTCTCCCTGCGGGAAATTATGGTTCACTTTTTGCAGCATCGGCGTGAAGTTATCAGAAGAAGTACCGCCTATGACTTGAAGGTGGCGCTGCAGCGCCTGCATATTGTAGAAGGCCTGCAGATTGCAATCGATAACCTGGATGAGGTAATCGCTATCATTCGGGGATCCAAGGATGCCTCGGAAGCTCGCCCCCGTTTAATCGAAAGGTTTAACTTATCCGAGGAACAGGCCAATGCTATTTTAGATATGCGGTTCCGGGCTTTGACTGGGTTAGAGAGATTCAAACTGGATGAAGAAGAACGTGATCTAAAAGCCAAGATTACTGACTTTGAGGATATTCTGGCTCGGGAAGAACGGGTGGATGGGATCATTCGTGCTGATTTAGATGAAATCCGCGGTAAGTACAGTGATAAACGCCGCACCGAACTGCAGGAGGCAGAGGGAGAATTCCTGGAAGAAGATTTAATCGAGGATGAAGAGGTGGTACTTACCCTCACCAACCGCGGATATATCAAACGGCAGCCGCTGTCCAATTACCGGGCTCAAAAACGGGGCGGCAAAGGTATAACCGCCACAGCCACCCGCAGTGAAGACTTTGCCAAGGAGATTTTGGTAACGACTAGCCGCTCCTTGGTGCTGTTCTTTACCAGTAAGGGACGGGTATTTGCTGATAAGGCATACCATATCCCCGAGTCCTCAAGAACTGCCAAGGGAACCCCGGCCGTCAATTTCCTCCAGTTAACCGCCGGGGAAACGGTGACTAACATTATTCCAATTAACAATTTCCGGGAGGATCGCTACCTGATGTTTACTACCCGGCAGGGGGTAGTTAAAAAGAGCAGTACTCTTGATTTTGCTAATATCCGTAAATCTGGTATTATCGCCATCGGTTTGCGCGAAGGCGATGAACTGATTGGGGTCAAAAAGGCCGATCCGGATGACCGGATTGTGATAACGACTGCTCATGGGCAGGTTATTATGTTTGGGGAAGCGGAGGTTCGCGCCATGGGCCGAACTGCTACCGGTGTCAAGGGTATTAACCTGGGACCGGATGATGCGGTTATATCTGTAGATAAAGCCAAAGATAATGCCGATCTTTTGATTATTTCAGAAAAGGGCTTCGGCAAACGTACCGCACTTACCGAATTCCGGGAACAGAAACGCGGCGGCAAGGGCTTGAGAGCAATTAACCTGAGCAGCCGCAGTGGTTTACTGGTAGCAGCTAAAGTAGTAATGGAAACAGATGAGTTCGTAGTGCTCACTGAGAGCGGTGTAGTTATGCGCGGGAAGGTTAATGAGGTCTCGCGGCAGAAGCGGCAGGCTCGGGGAGTAACTGTGATTCGTATCGATGAAGGAGACAAGGCAGCTTCGCTGGCCCGCTTTAAACCGGAAGATGAGGATGGAATCGAGGAAGTAGAAGCATAGCAGGAGTATAGTCATGGAAAAGAAAACTATTGGTTGTTTATCTTTGCAGGGAGCCTTTCTTGAACACCAGCAGATGCTGGCCCGACTGGGGTGCGAAACAATTCGCACCCGCAGCAAGGATGATTTGCTGAAAATAGACGGCCTGATTATTCCCGGCGGAGAGAGCACTACTATCGGTAAGCTGTTATTAGAGTTTGATTTAGCCGATACCTTAATGCAGCAGGTGCAGCAGGGAATGCCGGTCTTCGGAACTTGTGCCGGCATGATTATGCTGGCCAAAAAAATTGAGGATAGTGATCAATACCGGCTGGGACTTATGGATATCGAGGTCAGACGCAATGCTTTTGGCCGTCAGGTAGCGTCCTTTGAGGCTGATTTAGAGGTTAAAGGAATTGACCACCCGGTCCACGGAGTGTTTATTCGGGCTCCCCTGGTTACTGCTATCTGGGGAGATGCCGAGGGGTTAGCCCGTTTTGATAATCAAATAGTAATGGTAAAGCAGAACAATTTATTAGCCGCAGCATTTCATCCTGAATTAACCGAGGATGAAAGCGTCCATGATTATTTCCTGAAGATGCTCTAGTTAATTTGTCGTATTATTCTGTCTAATCGCAGATCTTCAAAATTGATGTTTTGTTTGTGTTGGTCCAAATCCGTAATCCATGGGCCTTGCTGAACTGCTGCTAGTATACGGTGAACCATTTTTGACGCGGTACTAGCCTAAAGATTGGTAAAGGTCATGGATTTAAGTGACGGATAAAATAATAATTGGACCAGATAGAAGCATATTATTAGCCAGGAAAATGCCATAATTTCGGCCAGAGCACCGGGAACTCTTTAAGTTTCCGGTGCTTTTTGTTATCTGTTGGCACGATAATTGCTGTTAATAAACAATAGTAAACCTATACTTTTAGAATTCTGAAAATAATTGGAGGGGGAGGACAAGATGAATTTTTTACTGACTGAGGAACAACAGATGTTCCGGAAAATGGTGCGCGATTTTGCTGAAAACGAAGTAGCTCCCAGCGCGGCTGAGCGCGATGAAGAAGAACGTTTTGATATGGAAATCTTTCGGAAGATGGGTGAACTAGGCCTGACCGGTATTCCCTGGGAAGAAGAGTACGGCGGCGGCGGTGCGGATTTTACTTTCTATGCCATTGCGGTAGAAGAATTATCACGGGTTTGCGCCTCCACTGGCGTTACCCTGTCTGCCCACACCTCGCTGTGCAGCTGGCCGATCCATCATTTCGGCACCCATTTGCAAAAGCTTAAATATTTAAAACCATTAGCCGAGGGAATACATCTGGGAGCATTCGGTATTACCGAACCTTCAGCTGGTTCCGACGCCGGCGGTACTCGCACCACGGCTAAAAAAGATGGTAACAGCTATATCCTCAACGGAACCAAGGTATTTATCACCAATGGTTACTATGCTGACACCTATGTAGTTATCGCTCGGACCGGCCCCAAAGAGCTGAAGCATAAGAGCATCAGTGCCTTTATCGTTGAAAAGGGTACCCCGGGCTTCTCCTTTGGGAAAAAGGAAAAGAAACTGGGTATCAGATCTTCTGCTACTTATGAATTAGTATTTGAAGACTGCCGCATACCGGCCGAGAACCTGCTCGGACAGGAAGGTGAAGGCTTTAAAATCGGCATGATGATTCTGGATGGCGGCCGTACCGGCATTGCTGCTCAGGCTCTGGGAATTGCTCAGGGTGCCTATGAGTTTGCCCTTGATTATGCCAAGCAGCGGGTTCAATTTGATAAACCGATTTCTGAACAGCAGATCATTCGCTTCAAGCTGGCAGATATGGCAACCGAGATCGAAGCGGCCCGGCTCCTGGTTTATCAGGCTGCTTTCAATGAATCAAATAACCTGCCTTATGCTAAAGTCAGTGCCATGGCCAAGGTTTTTGCCGGTGATACTGCCATGCGGGTAACCACTGATGCGGTGCAGGTATTGGGCGGCTACGGCTATACCCGTGAGTATCCGGTCGAGCGTATGATGCGCGATGCTAAGATCACCCAGATCTATGAAGGCACCAACGAAATTCAGCGGGTAGTTATTGCCAATAATATTCTTAAATAGACCCCCAACTTTAAAGCCAGGGTAGAACCTATCCGCGGTAATACCCTGGCTTTAAGCTTATTCATAGCAGCTAGTTCGAATCGACTTGTTAATGACCGAAGTACTGGGCACTCGATTAATCTTGATTATTGGATAGTTGGTCAGCAAAGGAATATTTATGGGCCTTACGCAGCAGTGTAGATTGGCTGATCCCCAATGCCTGGGCAGCGTCTCGGGTACTGCTGCTGTTTTTAATTACTCGTTCAATCAATACTTTCTCAACTTTTTCGTTAGCTGCCTTCAGGGAGATACTATCTTCAAGGGTAATATAATTGTTCACATTATGAATTGGGGGGGAAAGCTGTAACAAGTCATTTAAGCTAATTACCTCAGCATCGGATACAATAACCAGAAGTTCCACCAGGTTCTGCAGTTCCCGTACATTGCCGGGCCAGGGGTAGCTGTGCATCCAGTCGGCAAGCTGACTGTCAAACTGTTTATTTACCCCATACTTCTCGGTGTACTTTCGCAGGAACATTTCTGCCATCGGCATAATGTCTTCCTGACGTTCATTGAGAGGCGGAATATGAATAGGAACCACGCAAAGTCGATAATACAAATCCTCCCGAAAGCGGCCGGTTCGCATGAGTTCGGCTACATTACCATTAGTTGCTGATATAACCCGAGCCCGCATTTTGATGGACTGCGTCCCGCCAACCCGGCGAAACTCCTCTTCTTGCAGTACTTGCAGCAATTTAGCCTGCAGGGGACAGGATAATTCAGCTATTTCATCAAGAAAAACAATTCCGCTGCCGGCCAGTTCCAGTAAACCGGGTTTCCCCTGGCGCTTAGCTCCCGTGAAGGCGCCATCCTCGTAACCAAAAACTTCAGATTCAAACAAACTTTCCGGGATAGCCGCACAATTTATATGGATAAAGGGGTCATGGGCGCGACTGCCCAGGGCATGAATCTTTCGGGCAATAATGGTTTTGCCCACTCCGGACTGTCCGGTTAGAAAAACCGGGCTGTCCACCTTGGCCACTTTTTTGGCAATGGCATGGATCTTATGCATACTCGGGCTGTTAAAGCTGAAGATATTAGGATCTTCTTTCTGATAAAGCTGGTTTTGATACAACCGCCGCAGCGCATTTTCTTTTTCCAGATCATGACGTACCTGCTCAAATTCAGTGATATCGCGGGAGGTGTATACTATGTATTTGATATCGTTTCGTGCATTTAAAATGGGGTTAGCAGTGGATAAAAGGCGGCGCCGCATCCGGGTTATCATTTCAAAATTAACCACATGTTTGCTTAATAAAAATTCTTTAAGTTCCGGTAAGGGTACTGGCTTTAAATCGATATAATAACCCTCATCCACCAATTGGGGTATAGTCTTGCCAACAATTTCCTCAGGGGAAGCAAACTCCAGTAACTTATGATGTTTATTAATCATTATGACCTGGCTATTCTCATCGGTGACCAAAATGCCATCACTGACAAAATCCAGAATAGTACGTAATTCTTCAATTTCCTGTTCCGGCAGATTACGATTAGCTGGTTGAGACAAGTTTTTTCCCCGCCTTCCCTCAAGCCAACCCGGCTTAATAGATCAAACCCGGAAGACTTACAATTTAAATAAGAAAAATTCCATTCGTCCCTATTATAACTGAAATTTCGATTATCAGTGTCGATTAGAGCCCCCAATCGGTAATTTAAATCCTGTGAATAAAAAATAGGCTGACGATTGCAGGGTATACATTTATAAATCCTGGTTTATGCTATAAAAGAAGTTTACAAACCAAGGTCAGCTGTTTTATAATACTGCTAATCAACTTTAACTAGCTAAAACGCAGTGAATGGGAAAAGTACCCGACCCGGGTTTTTTAGAGAGTCGGTGGTTGGTGTAAACCGACAGCTTGAGGCGGCGAATTCCACCCTGGAGCGGTCTGTGAGGAACAGAAACGGCGGTACCGTTATAACCGGTTAAGAGGAACTTTATTGTTATCAAGTTCAATTTGGGTGGCAACGCGGGAATATGCTTCTCGTCCCTATACCGGGATGAGAAGCTTTTTTATTTATTTTTGGCAGCAGGAGGGAGAACGTAGTGTTTACTGATCAACAATATTTGATGTTACCAGGTCCTACTCCGGTACCGCCAAGGGTTTTAAGAGCTTTGTCGCAGCCGATGATCAACCACCGGGGTCCTGAGTTTAAACTCCTGATGGAGAGAGTACTGGCGGGAGTGAAGTACATTTACCAAACCCAAAATGAAATTGTGCTTTTCCCCTCATCAGGAACCGGGGTACTGGAAGCATCGGTAGCCAATTTTATTTCCCGGGGAGACCAGGTGCTGGCTATATCGATCGGAGTTTTTGGAGATCGTTTTGCTACTATAGCTGAACGGTTTGGCGCTCGGGTCGAGCGACTCAAATTCCCGATGGGTCAGGCAGCTGATCCCAATTTGGTAGAAGCGGCTTTAAAAAAGGATCCCCATCATAATATTAAAGCAGTCCTCGTTACCCATAATGAGACTTCTACCGGGGTAAAAAATGATATCAAAGCTATTCGTCAGGCCATGGGCAGTCATCCTGCCCTGTTAATGGTAGATGCCGTCTCCGGTTTGGGGGCGATGGAGTTCAGAACTGATGAATGGGGAGTCGATGTAGCAGCCAGTGGCTCACAAAAAGCCTTTATGCTGCCACCTGGCTTAGGGTTCTTATGTTTTAGTCCCCGGGCTCGGCAGATAGCGGAACAGTGTGATGCCCCCCGCTTCTATTGGGACATTCGTACCAGCCTGGATTATCAAGCCAAAGGTCAGACGGCAGTAACCCCACCCCTGTCCATTTATTATGGACTGGCGGAGGCTTTGGATATGTTGGAGGAAGAGACCATAGATAATGTGGTTAACCGGCATCAGCATTACCGTAATATCGTTCGGGCAGGAGTTCGGTCGATGGGGCTGGAGCTGCTGGCCGATGAGGCAGTTGCTTCCTCAGCAGTTACTGCCGTGGTAGCACCGCCGGAGTTGGGCAGCAACAAGATCCGGCAGCATATGCTGGAAAAATACAATGTGGTATTGGGCGGCGGCCAGCAGCACTTGGATAACATAATTTTCCGTATTGGCCATCTGGGAGCAGTAAGAAATCTGGATCTGATAGCAGTTATCGCTGCTCTGGAAATGGGCCTCAAAGAATTAGGCTTACCGGTGGTACTCGGTAAAGCGGTTGCAGCCGCCCAGCAGGTAATGTTGGATCAATAGTACTTTTTAAATAAAGAAATGTATTGAGGGAAGACCGAGAAATCTCTCGGTAATGGCAAAGAGGGAGAGGAGATTAATCAATGGGTTATCGGATTCTAGTAACTGAGAGAGTAGCAGAGGCAGGTATTGATATCCTGCGGGCAGGAGCTGAGGTAGACTACAGAGATGGAATTGAACGCGAAGAACTGCTTCGGATAATTGGAGAATATGATGCGCTGGTAGTGCGCAGTGTGACCAAGGTCAATGAAGAATTAATCAAGGCGGGATTACCGCGGCTCAAAGTAGTAGGCCGGGCTGGCAATGGCGTCGATAATATTCAGCTGGATGTCTGCACCAGGTATGGTGTAATTGTAGCCAATACCCCGGATTCGAATACCATTTCGGCTGCGGAATTGACTATCGGACATATTCTGGCCAGCTGCCGTAAAATACCCCAGGCTACAGCCTTTTTAAAGGCAGGAAATTGGGATCGCAAACCTTTCCGGGGCATGGAGCTGTTTGAAAAGACGGTCGGTATTGTTGGATTGGGGCGGATTGGTTCCATGGTTTGCCTGCGGCTCTCATCTTTTGGCATGAAAGTTATTGCTTATGATCCTTATATCGCCGATGAACGTTTTGAGCGTTTTGGAGCAGAAAAGAGGGATTCTCTGGCTGATCTGCTGGCGGAAGCAGACATTGTCACTATTCATACCCCGCGTAATGAGGAGACCATGGGGATGATCGGGGAAAAGGAACTAGCCCAGTGTAAGGATGGGGTGCGGGTCATCAATTGCGCTCGCGGAGGCCTTATTAATGAGAAGGCTTTGTATGAAGCGCTGAAAAGCGGCAAAGTGGCCAGTGCCGGCCTGGATGTTTATGTCGAAGAGCCGGCAATCGAAAATCCGCTTTTTGAATTACCGCAGATCACCTTAACTCCTCATCTGGGGGCCGATACCTCGGAAGCTCAGGAGCGGGTAGGCACCAACATCGCGGAAAATGTTCTAAAAGCCCTGCATGGGGAGATCGTTCCCAATATAGTAAACCTGCCCACCATGCTGCCCGGGGAACTGGACTTTTTGAGGCCTTATTTGGAGTTAGTCAGGCGGATGGGGTCTGTCTATTATCAACTAAGTAAAAACCCTATTGATCGGGTGGAACTGCTCTTTGGCGGCGAAATCAGCCGTGCCGACACCAATATGTTAACCATAGCATTTTTAACCGGGCTGCTTACTCCGGTCATGTCAGAGAAGGTTAATTATGTCAATGCCCGTTTGATGGCTGAAGAGCGGGGTATAAAGGTCTACGAACGCAAAATCCTGGAGAAGAAGCGTGACCCGGCCAGTACCGGATACAGCAGTGTTATTTCCACCCATATTTATAATCGAGATGGTATCACTTCAATGATGGGCACCCTAAGTGGGGCTAAAGCGCCTTTGATTGTACAGTTTAATGGGTATGAAACTGCTTTAAGCCCGGAAGGATATGTGGTAATGGCTGAGAATGTTGATAAACCGGGTGTTATCGGCCGCTTCACCACCACTCTGGGGGAAGATGGAGTTAACATCGGTATGATGCGGGCTGCCCGTAAACAAGGGATTAACCTGATGATGATCAATGTTGACTCCAAGGTAACCCCGTCCACCGTTGAAAAACTCAAACAGGTGGATGGCGTCACTTCCGTTCATCCGCTTTATTTCAAGTAATATTAGCATAGTGGAGGTTAAAGCCCATGCTGGATGTAAAAGAAATTCGAGCTAATCCGGAAAAGGTGCTGCAGGCGTTGGAAAGTCGTGGGATTATCGGTGGTCTGGACCGCTTTAATGAGTTTGACAACAAGCGGCGTGCACTGCTGGTCGAAGTAGAAGAATTAAAAAACTTCCGCAATCGGTCTTCCGAAGAGGTGGGCAAGCTAAAAAAGGCTGGCCAGGATGCCGAGCCCTTGATGGCAAAGGTTCGCGAAGTCTCAGCTCGTATAAAAGAGCTGGATGATGAGCTGGCGGCCCAGGAGGGTGAACTGGAAAAGCTGCTTTCCGTAATCCCCAATATACCGCATAGTTCGGTCCCGGTAGGCCCTGATGAGAGTGCCAATCAGGAAATACGCCGGGTCGGTGAACCACGGAAATTCAGTTTTGAGCCCAAGGCGCATTGGGATTTGGGAACAGATCTCGATATTCTTGACTTTGACCGGGGTGCTAAACTGTCCGGAGCACGGTTTACGGTCTATAAAGGAGCAGGTGCCCGTCTGGAGCGTGCGGTTATTAATTTCTTTTTAGATGTGCATACCGGACAGCATGGTTACCGGGAGATACTACCGCCCTTTATGGTAGGTGCCCACTGCATGTTTGGAACTGGGCAGCTGCCTAAATTTGCTGAGGATATGTACAAAATAGAAGGCCAGGATATGTACCTGGTGCCAACAGCGGAAGTGCCATTAACCAATCTTTACCGGGAAGAAATTCTAAATGCTGAGGACCTGCCCTGTTATCTTACTGCCTATACCGCTTGTTTCCGCGGCGAGGCAGGATCAGCGGGACGTGACACCCGGGGAATTATTCGCCAGCATCAGTTTAACAAGGTAGAACTGGTTAAACTAAGTGCACCGGAAAATTCTTATGATGAGCTGGAAAAAATGACCCGGGATGCCGAAGAGGTACTGGCACTATTAGGTCTCCCTTATCGGGTAATGCTGCTGTCGACCGGTGATATGGGTTTCTCATCGGCTAAAACTTATGATATTGAAGTCTGGATGCCCAGTTATAATGAGTATAAGGAAATATCCTCCTGCTCAAACTGTGAAGACTTTCAGGCGCGAAGAGCCAATCTGCGCTATCGGCCGGAACCAAAAGCCAAACCTCGGTTTGTCCACACCTTAAACGGTTCCGGGGTAGCGGTTGGCCGTACTGTGGCAACAATTTTAGAAACCTACCAGCAGCCCGATGGCTCAGTCATGGTACCAGAGGCACTGCGCCCCTATATGGGTGGCCTGGAGGTAATCAAATAGAAACCGGTTAAATGGATTAAGAAATCTTGGTCGGTTCCCATAAAAAGGATGCGGACTTTAATAGCGGTGGTAAGCGGATAAAATAAGCCTTGCTTCCTCGAAACCTGACCATTATAATCTAATAGGTGTTTCATAAACTCTCGGACTTACCTTGACAACCCTGGTCAGGCCATGCTATATTTTTAAGTGCGCTTTACGCCAAAACAGTCGGAGGGGTGTCCGAGCGGTTTAAGGAGGCGGTCTTGAAAACCGTTGAACCTTTGCGGGTTCCGTGGGTTCGAATCCCACCTCCTCCGCCATTCAACTAATATAATCGTGGAGAGATGGCTGAGTGGCTGAAGGCGGTCGCCTGCTAAGCGATTATAGGGGCTGATACCTCTATCGAGGGTTCGAATCCCTCTCTCTCCGCCACTAAATGCGCCCGTAGCTCAGCTGGATAGAGTAGCAGACTACGAATCTGAAGGTCGCAGGTTCGAATCCTGCCGGGCGCGCCACTGAATATTTCCCGGGTCATCATGCGTGACCCGGGTTTTCTATTTTGATCAGATTAATTAATAAATTATGATGATAGTAGCTAATAAGGCTTCATTAAAAACCGGCAGGAAACGGAGGTAGCTTTGCTTGAACCAGGATGTTCTAAGATACAGCCGCAATCAAGAAGCGATTACGCTAAAAGAGCAGAGTATCTTAAAAGAGGCTTCCGTATTGATAATTGGCTGTGGTGGCCTGGGTGGTTATGTAATTGAAGAACTGACCAGAATCGGGGTAGGCCGTCTAACCGTATGGGATGGGGATAAGTTCGAGACCAGTAACCTTAACCGTCAATTGCTGGCACTTGACTCGACTCTGGATCAAGGAAAGGCGCCAACTGCCGCGGAACGGGTTAAAGCCATTAACCCCGAGACCAGAGTAGAGGCAATCGACCATTTCTTTGCCGGAAGTGAGGCAGATCAGGCCATAATTGCCCGGCATCAGGTGGTGGTTGATGCCCTGGATTCCATCAGTGCCCGGATGGCTTTGGCCCGCTGCTGTAGAAACGCTGGTGTAATGCTGGTACATGGAGCAGTGGGCGGCTGGTGGGGTCAGGTAGCGGTAATCAGTCCCGGCGATAAAACCCTGGAGGCAGTTTATCCCGATGTCAGCAGGAACAAAGGCTGTGAACAAAAGGTAGGTTGTTTGGTGATGTCAGTAGCTGCGGTAGCTACCCTGGAAGCAGCCGAAGCGGTCAAAATTTTGTTAGGCCGTCCGCACCTGCCTGCCGGGCAGCTTTTGATTATTGACCTGTTAAATTCGAGTCTGCAAACCGTGGAGATTCCTGCATTCCTTGACACCCCCGGAGATGGCCAGTAAAATATTAGGTGCACTAAATATGCGTCTGTAGCTCAGGGGATAGAGCAGTAGTTTCCTAAACTATTGGTCGGGGGTTCGATTCCCTCCAGGCGCACCATACATAATAGGTAAAAGCCCTGCTGTATTGCCGGGCTTTGTTTTTTGCTGTAAATGTAAACCTTTAAATAAAATTTAGGTATCTAATAAAATACGGGGGCAACGCCCCCGCATTTAGTTAATAGATTATTCTCCGTCTCCGTCTTCCCTCAGAAACAACTGATACTGTTACGTAAAAATGCATATGCCTGCGTCTGCGTCTGCGCCATTCAGCTTCTGGCATATGTACAACCTCCCTCCAAAACCATTCTCGCTGGCATTATATTCCAAAAGGAGTTCATGTGGAACAACTGTAAAATTGACAATTCTGGGTTGAGATAATACAAAGTTAGCAGTAACACAGGTATTCCTGAAGATTGATAATGACATCATAGTGCCTAAATAATTTTAAGCTTGAGGACAGTCAAAGTAAGGTTTGCCTGCTCCCTGGTTAAAATAATTAAAACCAGGTTAGAGGTGGTCTTATGCATCGGATTAAGTCTATGCTGTTGTTAATGCTTTTCATTTCAATAATTGGATTGCCCCGAGCCGGGGCTGAAAGTACCCCAACCGCATCTTATTCGATCGATGGCAACTACCAGGTAACCGTTAGACCTGAGCATTATCACGATTACTCCACCATGGTTACCATTACTAAAATTGATGATTCGACTATTAAAATCAACGGAACCTATGATGGTATTCCGCTCACTGCACGCGGAGTGCTTAGAAAGCAGAACTCATCATCGGGAACCGATACCTATGATGTTAAAGTTAACAATGGTCTTTTCT
>JBLNAA010000138.1:0-70121 GCA_050259135.1 Methylocystaceae bacterium
TATACCCGTGGACGGGAGCGAAGCCGTGAACCGGAAGCAATAATCGATGAGGTCAGACAGTTAGTTGATCTGGGGGTAAAAGAGATAACCCTGCTGGGGCAAAATGTGAATTCCTATGGCCGGGGATTGGAACAGGAAGTGGATTTTGCAGATCTGCTGGCTCGGGTAGACAAGGTGGATGGAGTAGAACGAATTCGCTTTACTACATCTCACCCCAAAGACATGAGTGATGACCTGATCTCAGCAGTTGCCTCATTACCGCGGGTTTGTGAACATATCCATGCCCCGATGCAGTCTGGATCCAACCAAATACTGAAAGCTATGAACCGGCACTATACCCGTGAAGATTACCTGGCTTTAGCAGCCCGCATCAGAGAGCGGATACCCGGGGTGGCACTGACTTCGGATTTAATTGTTGGATTTCCCGGCGAGACAGCAAACGATTTTGCAGACACCCTGGACATGGTAAAAAAGGTCGGCTTTGATGCTGCCTTTACCTTTATTTATTCTCCGCGCCGGGGTACGAAGGCGGCAGATATGGAAGGCCAGTTAAGCTGGGAAGAAAAACGAGACCGGTTAATAGAATTAAACCGGGTTCAATATCAGATAGCCTCAGAAAAGAACAAGCTGTTGGAAGATACCCTGCAGGAGGTGCTGGTAGAGGGACCCAGTAAAACTAATTCCGGAGTGCTAACCGGTCGTACCCGAACCAACCGTATAGTCAATTTTACTGGCAATGCTAGCTTTTATGGTCGACTCGTTAATGTTAAGATATTAAAGGGCAAGACTTTTGCTCTGGACGGAAGTTTAATTGATTGATCGGAGGTAAATTAGTGAATAAAGAGGACATTATCAAGCAAGCTATGCAATTAGGGGAAGCATTGACCGGATCTGATGAACTACTGCAGCTTAAAGCGGCACAACAGGCGGTTACAGCTGATCTGGAAGCTTACCAGACCATAATGCAGTATGAACAGCAAAGACATAATGCAGATACCAAAATGCGCCAGGGGTTAGCACTCAGCCCGGAAGAAGAAGCTAAATTGGGGCAGGCCGAAAAAGCAGTTAAAGATAATCCTAAAGTACAGATTTTAATTGAAGCCCAGGAGAATTTTGATAATCTGATGCAGTCTATTTATTTTGTGATTAATCAGGCTGTCACTGGTCCCTCTTGTGGCAGCGGCTGTGAAAGCTGCGGGGGACACTGCTCCTAATCTATTTTTGTTTGGTCATAACTAAAAGGCTTAGGGGCAACCTTAAGTCTTTTATTTTGGGGAGGAGAAACGGTTGTCTGGGCTCACACCTATGATGCAGCAGTATACTAATATAAAGCAGAATTACCCTGATTCTTTACTCATGTTTCGCCTGGGTGATTTCTATGAACTATTCTTTGATGATGCACGAACAGCCGCTCGTGAATTGGATATTGTATTGACCGGGCGTGATGGTGGGATGGAGGATCGTATCCCCATGTGCGGGGTTCCTTATCACGCCCTGGATAATTACCTGGCCCGCCTGCTGGAAAAAGGATATCGGGTAGCTATTGCTGATCAGATGGAAGACCCCGCCGTGGCACGTGGATTAGTTGATCGCCAGGTAACCCGGGTGGTAACCCCGGGGACCATAATCGATGAGGCCTTGTTGCCTGACGACCGCGCCAATTATTTGGGATGTTTATTAGAAAATGAGGATGGAGCTGGATTTGCTTACATTGATGTAGCTGGCGGTAACCTATATATTCTGAACGAGGTTGACAAGGATACCGTAGGTGATGAAATACTGCAGATTAAACCCAGTGAAGTGCTGGTTATGCCGTCACTGGTTACCGGCGAGATTATCAACCGTTATGTTGAACTGCAGCCTTATTCTGTATTGACCAATGGTCAAGAGCCATGGTTTGACCTGAAGTCAGCTCAATCAAGACTAAGTGCCCAGTGGCCGGAAATGCCAAGCATAGAAAATACTCCGCCTTTAGCAATCATCGCTGCGGCTGCTTTATTATATTTTCTTGACCATACCCAGTGTCGAAGCTTAACTCACCTCAAAACACCGGTAATATACCGGCCCGATGAATCGGTACAAATTGATGCCATGAGCCGCCGTAATCTGGAGTTAACTCAAAATATGCGGGATCAAAGCAAAGAAGGTACCTTGTTAAAGGTTTTGGATCACTGCAGCACCGCCGCAGGCCGAAGAACCTTAAAACAATGGATTGAACGCCCATTAACCCGCATTAATCATATTGAAAAGCGACAGAGCGCAATTCAGGAACTCCTGACCAGCCGTGCTCTGCCCGACCAATTAGAGCCATGCCTGGCCCTGACCAGTGACCTGGAAAGAATATGCGCCCGCCTGGGCAGTACTACTGCCTCTCCGCGCGATCTGGGAGCAATTCGGGCGACCCTCAGGTTATTGCCGGAGATCGGGAAACTGAAGCAAAGTGTCAAAGCACCGTTACTAAAGCAAGTACTAGGATTTAATTTGCTCAATGATCTGCGGTTGAAACTTGATCAGGCATTGGAGGAAGAACTCCCCGGTAATTCACTTCAGGGAAGCATTATTAAGTCGGGGTATCATGCTGAGGCAGATGAGTTAAAAAGTATGGCTCAGGACGGCAGTAAATGGTTATTGGACTTTGAACAGCGGGAAAAAGAACGGGCAGGGATAAAATCCCTTAAGGTTGGCTATAATAAGGTGTTTGGCTATTATATTGAAATTACTCGTGCCAACCTGAGTACCATACCGGCTGACTACATAAGAAAGCAGACCCTGGTTAATGGCGAGAGATTCATTACGGAAGAACTCAAAAACTATGAGCACAAAATTTTAGGCTCGCGGGAAAGCCTGCAGCGGCTTGAATATGAGCTGTTTTGTGAATTGCGGGAATACACTGCCGGGTTTATAGCCGAACTGCAGGAAGTAGCTGACTGTCTGGGTCAGTTGGATTGTCTCCTGGCTTTAGCCAGAGCGGCCTATCTTAGCAACTATGTACGGCCCCACATTATTAATGAACGTCGCTGCCGCATCCGGACTGGAAGACACCCGGTAGTGGAACGTAATTTAAAGGGAGAACGTTTTGTACCCAATGACACCAGCCTCGGGCCTGACCATTTGGTTGCCATAATTACCGGACCGAATATGGGGGGTAAAAGTACTTATATTCGTCAGGTAGCATTAATACAGATAATGGCGCAGATGGGCGGGTTTGTACCCGCCGAGGAAGCGGAAATAGGTATTGTTGATCACATTTTTGCCCGGGTTGGGGCATCAGATGATTTGGCAGCTGGCCACAGTACATTTATGGTGGAAATGACAGAAGTGGCTGCAATTCTGAAAGAAGCAACCTCCCGAAGTCTAATTCTGCTTGACGAAATTGGACGCGGAACCAGTACCTATGACGGTATGAGTATTGCCCGGGCAGTTGTTGAAGAAATGGCTCTGCGGCTTAAAGCCAGAACCCTGTTTGCCACCCATTATCATGAGCTTACCTCCTTAGAAACCATGGATGGCGTTTTTAACTTGTTCGTTTCCGTGGTGGAGCAGGGTGAACGAGTAGTTTTCATGCGCAAGGTATTACCCGGCAAGGCTGATCGCAGCTATGGCATACAGGTAGCACAATTAGCAGGCATACCAGGACGGGTAGTCGAAAGAGCCCGGGTTATTCTGGGGGAATTAGAAAGTCAACACAGCAGGTTGGCTGATGAGGGGGTACTGGTTCAACCAGGACTTTTCGATGATGAACACCCGGTAGTTGAACTGCTGCGCGAATTGGATCTTGATCAGATAAAACCGATCGAAGCCTTGCAGTGTCTATATGAGTGGAAGAAAATGGTGTAGGCAGCTGACTGTTAAAGGAGATGATGGAACTGCACATTGGTATAGATGTAGGGGGTACATTTACCGATGGAGTTTTACTTGATGCCGGACAGGTGGTCAGAACTACCAAAATTGCCACTGATACCAGCGATTTAAAAGGAACCTTATTGGAAGCCATCGATGTTTTGATCTCAGGAGTTAATCCTCACAATATAGAGAGAATGGTACTCTCAACCACGTTAATCACTAACACCCTGGCTACCGACAATGGTGAGGCCACCACAGCCTTTATTATTCCGGGACCTGGAATGATGGTGAGTGACCTGAATTTACCCGGCCATATCGAGGTCTTGAACGGAATGGTTGATTTCCGGGGACGTATCATCGAATCCCTGGATCCGGAAGAAGTAGCTGCAGCAGCCAGGCGGGCTGCCCGGAGGGGTATAAAGAATGTAGCTGTGGTTAGCAAGTTCTCCGGGCGGAATCCTGAGTTGGAAATCGAAGCTTCCCGGATTATAAAGTCTGTATCCCCTGACTTCAATATTACTCTTGGATCGACAGTTGCTGGAGGACTGAATTTCCCACGTCGGGTGATAACAGCTTATTATACAGCTATGACCGTGTCCAGCTGGCAGGAGTTCACTCAGGCTATCGAAGTCGCAGTACGAGAACGGGGAATCAGATGCCCGTTATCAGTACTTAAAGCTGACGGGGGAACCATTGATTTAGCCGGGTCATTGGGGCAGCCCTGTGAAACCATATTTTCAGGGCCCGCCGCCAGCGCAATGGGAGCAGTTGCACTGGTTAATCCTGAGGGACCAGCGGTTATGGTTGATATCGGCGGTACCACGACTGATCTGGCTTTAATTCTTGATGGTGAACCGCTGCAGGCATCACGGGGAGCCAAAATTCTAGACCGCTTCAGTCAAATACACTCGGTAGCCGTCTCTTCATTATCCCTGGGGGGTGACAGTCTCGTATCTATTGATAAGAGCCGAGAAATTATCGTGGGGCCGAAACGATTAGGCCCGGCTGCCTGTTACGGAGGAAACCATCCGACCCCCACCGATGCTTATAACGTTATCAATAATGGTATTTTTGGTAATCTGCAGTATTCCAAGAGTGCTTTTAATGAGCTGGTGCAGAAATGTGACATGTCACTTGAAGAAATAGCGGCTGAGACGATGCGGGTTATGGTTGGCGGCATTTATGACGGAATTTTAACTATGTTTCGCCGCTGGGAAGAAGAACCGGCTTATAAAGTTTGGGAAGTAATAAACCGGCGTAAAATCAAGCCCCAGGCTATTATTGGTATTGGAGCGGCGGCAGGTTTAGCCGTAACTAATATTGCTGCTTTGTTTGGAGCCAAACCGATATTACATCAGTACACGCCGGTAGGTAATGCTATTGGAGCAGCCGTAGCCCGTCCTACGCTGCAGCTGCAGCTGCATGTGGATACAACTACTGGACATTATAATTGTGATTTGGATGGGATTTATGGCAAGGTATCGCGGCAGTATAAGATGAGTGATGCCCATACTTTGGCTCAGGAGCTATTAGTGGCTGCGTCTGCCAAAAGAAATATGCAGGTTGATCCCGAGATGATCAAGGTATATAGGGACGAACAGTTTAATGTTATCCGGGGCTGGGATACTGCCGGCCGGATATTAGATGTGGGTATCAAAATTGCTCCCGGGGTTATTTCCGAATACAGGGGGGTGTTATAGTGGCGGACAAACCGACCGGTATCGTATTTTTCCCCGCCTTTGACTGGGCCATATCCCCCACCCACCCGGAAAGAGAAGAAAGATTGCTTTATACACGCGATCAGCTATTCGAGGAAGGGATTATGGATCATCCCTCGGTATTGGAGATGCAGCCTCGTATAGCTTCCGCGCATGATATTGCCCGGGTGCATTTTTGCGTACCCGGGGTGGATAGAATTGCTACCGAAGCTCACCTGATTGCTGCCGGCGGGGCCTTAACCATCGGAGATGCCTACATGAAGGGGAGAATAAAGAACGGGTTTGCCCTAGTTCGGCCTCCCGGGCATCATTCAATGCGGGTTACCCATGGTAACCGTGGTTTTTGTAATATTAATAATGAAGCAGTTCTGGTGGAATATTTACGCAGCCGCTATCAGGTTAAACGCATAGCCATTGTCGATACGGATGTGCACCACGGTGACGGCACCCAGGATATCTTTTGGCATGATCCCGACCTGCTTTTTATTTCCTTTCATCAGGATGGACGGACCTTATATCCCGGTACCGGGTTTATGGATGAAAACGGCGGGCCGCTAGCACTGGGTACTACGGTCAATGTACCTCTGCCTCCAGGCACCACCGATGAGGGAATCCTTTATGTGCTTGAACATTTGGTGTTACAGTTAATAAAATCATTTAAACCTGATCTGGTTATTAATTCAGCCGGACAGGATAACCACTTTACTGATCCGCTGGCTAATATGTGTTTTTCCGCCCGCGGTTATGCGCGCTTAAATCAGCTGCTGGCTCCCAATATTGCGGTTTTGGAAGGCGGGTACTCGGTGGAGACAGCTTTGCCATATGTAAACACCGGCATCATAATGGCGATGGCTGGCCTGGATACTTCCGCTTTACGTGAACCTGATTATAATGAAGACAGATTCAGGGAAAGCGGCGGACGTATGGCGCAGCTGAAAGCAATTGTTGACCATCAGGGAGAGATGTTTTCCCGGCGTGACAAGCTGGTCGAGGCCGCCCGGAAAAAGTATGGCCCCTACTGGCAGCGGCGCCGCAGTATTTACTATGATACGGATCTTATTCAGGAACAGCAAAATGAAAGTCTGCGTATGTGTACTGACTGTTCAGGATTATTGAGTATAAATTCTCAGGCGCGCGGACTAAACGTTTTGGGTTTAACTCTGCCATTCGGCGCCTGCTCCGCCTGCAGCCAACAAGCAGAGGAAGCTTATCACCAGGCGCAAAACCAACATTATGACTATGTTTATTTACAGGATAAATCCCGGGATCACTTTTTGACCTATAACTGCCGAACCCAGGAGGAGAAAATTATCTAATGGCGATCAGGGTTTTAGAAGATCACTTGATTAATCAGATTGCTGCCGGTGAAGTGGTAGAGAGGCCTGCCTCTGTGGTTAAAGAGCTGCTGGAGAACAGTTTGGACGCTGGTGCCTCGAACATAGAGGTGGAAATTGAAGAAGGTGGTCAGGGACTTATTCGCGTTATTGATAATGGATGTGGTATTCCGGCATCGGAGATGGAACTGGCCTTTACCCGCCATGCTACCAGTAAATTGAATAATGAGTCCGACCTGGTGGCAATCTTAACCCTTGGTTTTCGAGGTGAGGCCCTGCCCAGTATCGCTTCGGTGGCCAAAGTAAAGATGGTATCATCAACTGATGGGCAGCAGGGTTATGGCATGCAGTTGGCAGGGGGAGAGATAATGACCCGGGGGGTACAAGCTTCTCCTCCCGGTACCATGATCGAGATAAGTGATCTTTTTTACAACACACCGGCCCGGCTTAAGTTCCTGAAAAGCAAAGTTACTGAAGCTTTACAGGTTCAAAATATCGTTTTTAAATTAGCTCTTTCCCATCCTGAGGTTAGTCTTAGTTACCGGCAAAATGGACGCTTACTTTTTAAAACACCAGGTATGAACAGTTTGATTGATGCTGTAAATGCAGTTAAGGGAACAGGTTATGCCGATGGTTTTCTTACAGTTAATTTGGAAGCTGAATATCGTGTCTGGGGTTTGATTTCGAAGATAGATTTTAAGCGAAAAAACCGCCGCGAAGAAATTTTCCTGGTTAATCATCGACCAGTGCATAGTCCTTTATTGATGAGAGCTTTAGATGAAGCTTATCGCGGACGTTTGGTCAGCGGAGAATATCCTGCTTGTTATCTGCATCTGGAAATACCGCCAGACCAGATTGATGTCAATGTGCATCCCCAGAAGTCAGAAGTGCGTTTTCGTGATGAAGATCGGGTGTTTCGTACCATAGCCAGCGAGGTCAAACGCACTCTGGACGGGTATAACCAGCGCGCCTGGCAAACATTCAATACGTATACCGGTAATGACAGCAGCACGGTAATCAATCCAGTGATTGCCGAGGCTGCAGTCAGTCTCTACAACGCAGACGGGTTAGACCATGAACCAATATATCATACCAATATAGATCACCCTCGAGCTCAGATAATCAACCATGAAAATGATATCATGGTATTCGGTCAGCTTTTTAACAGCTATATTGTTGCCACCAGCGGTGATTCCCTATTGCTGATTGATCAACATGCTGCTGCTGAGAGCCTGCGCTACCATGAGTTGCTGCAAAATCAGGAACTGTGGGTTCCACAGGATTTACTAATGCCATTAAGCATTACTATCGGCAAACGCCGGATTGAACAATTTGAGTACATTAAGGAGTCTCTTGGCCGAGTAGGTTTTATGGCTGACACCCTGGGGGATGAAACCCTGGTATTGCGCTCAGTTCCAACCTGTGCCAAAGGTCGTGAAGAAGAGCTTTTTGATTGGCTGCTGGAAGACCTCTTTACTGGTGAAATCGGGATTGACGAAAAAGAGTTTTTTAGGCAGGCAGTAGCTTCCATGGCCTGCCATCAAGCGATTAAAGCCAACCAGCGATTGGAAATGATTGAAATGGAGATACTGGTTCGTAAAATGATTGAGCTGCCGGAGGCCGCACATTGCCCCCATGGCCGACCTACCTATATTACTATTCCTCGAAACCGAATAGCTGAGTGGTTTAAACGATGATAAATCCCAAATTAATAATGACCTCCAGTCAGCGCCAAAATAAAATAGACCTCGCCGGTATGGAGATGGCTGACAAATTGGGTATTGAAGTTGTACCCAGGGAACGTCGGGCCATTGATTGGCTGCTGGATGAATATAATGCGGACGGGGTTATCGTTTGGCAGGAATCAGGTCCTATATTGCATTTGGACGGGCAAAAGTTTTTCTTTCATCCTTCCATGGCCAAAGCCCGGATTTCTATGCTGCGCAAGGATTTGATTATTGACCCCATGCTGCAGGCTATGGAGGTCAAGGGTGGGGACAATGTCCTTGACTGCACCCTGGGACTTGGTGCTGATGCTATTGTGGCAGCCTATGCTGCCGGGCCTGAGGGACAGGTGCTGGGACTGGAAAAAGTTCCGGTTTTGGCTGTTTTGGTGGCATATGGGCTTGCTCATTACCGCACCGATATGAAATCTTTGCAGGCGGCAATACAGAGAATTAAAGTTGTTAATCAAGAGCATCATGAATATCTGCAGTTGTTGGCAGATAAATCCTTTGACATAGTTTATTTTGATCCCATGTTCCGTAAGCCGGTGGTTAACAGTACCGGAATTAAACCATTGCGCCTTTTGGCAGAAGGAGCGCCGCTGCAGCCGGAATCGGTACGCGAAGCAGTCAGAGTCGCACGAAAAAGGGTGGTTGTTAAAGAGAGAAACGGGAGTACTGAGTTTGAACGTCTGGGTTGCCAGCGAATATTGGGTAGTACCTCCAGCCCAGTGGCTTATGGGATAATTGAGGTAGGGAGGTGAAAATAACACCGTGAATATACTGGTTGCCATTGTAGGTCCAACTGGTGTGGGTAAAAGTGAAATTGCCAATCTGGTAGCAACCAGGGTTAACGGTGTTATTCTGTCCTGTGATTCTATGCAAATTTATCGCGGGCTCGATATTGGCAGTGCCAAACCAGAACTGGAAACCAAAAAACGTATACCACATCGATTGATTGACCTTATTGAACCGGCTGAAGAGTTTACTGTGGCCCAGTATCAAGCACAGGCAGTAGCTGCTATTGCTGAAGTACAGGCATCGCTGCAGATTCCAATTCTGACCGGTGGCACCGGGCTATACTATCAGGCCGTTGTTGATGGGTACAGCTTTGCCTGTCATGAAGATGCACGGTCTTATCGTTTGGAACTGCAGGAAGAAGCCAATCAATATGGAATAGAGCGACTTTATCAGCGACTACAGCAGGTTGACCCGGTAAGTGCCGAGGCTATCGCTCCTTCTGATCAAAGAAGAATCATCCGCGCTCTGGAAGTTTTTACTCTCACCGGAAAGCCGATATCAGAGCAGGCACGACGGCAGAATGATAAATATAATCTTCTGGCTTATGGAATTAACCGGGAACGCTTTGAGCTCTATCGACGTATAGATGATAGAGTAGACCAAATGTTAGCACAGGGATTAGTTAATGAAGTGGAGAAGTTGGCTGCCCAGGGGGTTAGCTTGCATTGTACATCAATGCAGGGGATTGGTTATAAAGAGATTCGCTGGTATCTGGAAGGCCTGACCAGTTACCATGAAGCAGTTGATTTGATTAAACGGGAAAGCAGGCGTTACGCAAAAAGGCAAATCACCTGGTTCAAACGCGACCCGAGAATAAAATGGTTGGATATGTCAAACATTAAGGTATCTGAAGCCGTGGAAAAAATTTGTGAAGATCTGGGAAGGACTCTAAAGGGTAGCGTAGAATAACAAGGAAAACAGAGAGACAGTGTATTAGAGAAAATATGGCGTGGCGGGAGGTAGGTTTTTTAATGAGTAAGAATCAGTTGAACCTGCAGGATGCTTTCCTGAACCAGGTGCGTAAGGAACGTATTCCTGTAACCATATATCTAGTCAATGGTTTTCAAATCAAAGGTATGGTTAAAGGATTTGATAACTTTACCGTCATTATAGAACTGGAAGGCAAGCAGCAGATGGTCTACAAGCATGCCATTTCGACTGTCGCACCAGTGAGACAGGTTAATATTCTGAGTATGGAACAAAAGAGTGATGATTTAGACTAACCGGGGATCCCCCGGTTAAGTTTGTTAATATTTCCGGTGAGACTGCGGGCTTAAGAGCCCGCTTTTCCATGTCAGAAACCGGCTTAATTTGCTCGATGCACTTGAATTCAACAAAGCGTATTGACCCGGAATCTGCGCCATATACTGTCGTAAAAGACAGTTGGATGGATGTGAGAACATGGAAATATCTCTCCGCTTTCCCCCGGAAAAGTTAGTGGAGAAAGCCATGCCGCCATCATTAAGGACCCCCCCTCCTCTGATCGGGTGTGTTATGGAGGATCTTGAGCGTTTGATTGGTCTCAATGAGGTCAAAGATATGGTCCGTGAGATAGTGGCCTATGTATACATTCAAAAGGAAAGAAATACCCATAACTTAAAAGCCGGTTCCTGCTCTTTACACATGATGCTTACTGGCAATCCGGGTACCGGCAAGACGACCGTAGCAAGAATTTTGGGACGGATATTAAAAGAAAATCAGGTACTTTCCCGTGGACATCTGGTAGAAGTAGAAAGAGCAGACCTGGTTGGCGAATATGTCGGTCATACCGCACAAAAGACCCGGGAACAGATTAAAAAGGCTCTGGGTGGAGTATTATTTATCGATGAGGCTTATACCTTAGCCCAGGGGGGAAACCGAGATTTTGGTCAGGAAAGTATTGGCACCCTGGTCAAGGCGATGGAAGAAAACCGAGACAATTTGGTAGTAATCCTGGCCGGATATCCGGAAAATATGAACAGGTTTATCCATTCAAATCCTGGCCTGGCATCCCGTTTCCCAATTGTACTCAGGTTCCCTGATTATTCACAATCAGAACTGCTTGCTATTGCCATGCAAATGTATCATGATCGTGATTATGAGTTGACCAGCCGTGCCAAATGGCGGTTGAAAAATATTTTAGCCGGTAAAATGGCAGGGGAAAAGAATGGCAACGCCCGGTTAGTTCGTAATATTGTTGAAAAGTCTATTCGAATTCAAGCAGTTAGGCTTTACAGCCTGGGCCATAAACCTGATCGCAACGAACTGCAGATTATTGAAGAAACAGATTTGCAATATTGGTATCCTATGACTGATAATTGGACTTCTGAGAATGGAGCATGGAATGATGATATCACCAATCAGCATCGATCAATACGAGGAGCAGTTGGAGGTTATATATCGGCAAATTAACCGTATTGCCCAGGGCAATCAACTAAGAGTACTGAATGCTTTTCGGGAACACGGCCTTAGTGAAAGCCACTTCCGGAATTATACCGGATATGGATACGGAGATGCTGGTAGGGATATAATGGAAAAAATATGGGCGCGGATTTTTGGAGCTGAAGATGCGCTGGTACGTTCGGGTATTGTTTCCGGAACCCATGCCCTGACTTTGGTAATGGCAGCACACCTGCGTTCAGGTGATGAACTATGCTCTTTGACCGGCACACCCTATGATACTATGCAGCAGGTTATCGGGACGCGGGGAAATTCACCGCAATCACTGCTAAATAGAGGTATAAGTTATCGTGAACTGCCTTTACTGGCTGATGGTACAGTAGATAAAGATTCGATTGCCAGTGCGATAGGGAAACAAACAAAAATGGTTCTGCTTCAGCGTTCCCGGGGGTATTCTTTGCGCAAGTCTCTGGGATGTGCTGAGATTAAGGAACTGGTTACCGCAGTTCGGCAAATTAAACCCGAGGTTATTGTACTCGTTGATAATTGTTATGGGGAATTTGTTGAGGAACAGGAACCATGTTCCGTAGGAGCAAACCTGGTGGCCGGTTCGCTGATAAAAAACCCGGGTGGTGGTATAATTCCAGGTGGTGGTTATATTGCCGGTGACAGAAGTTTGGTCGAGCAGGTGGCTGAATGGCTGACTGCACCTGGATTAGGTAAGGAAGTTGGCCCTACCCTGGTAGACCAGCGGCTGATGTTTCAAGGTTTATTTATGGCTCCTTCAGTAGTCGCCAATGCCTTAAAAGGTGCGGCTTTAATCGCCATGGTTATGGAAGGCCTGGGATATCAAACTAACCCTCGGGCTGAAGAGCCGAGAGTAGATATTGTACAGGCTATCAACCTGGGATCAGCTGAAAAGGTGTTGCGGTTCTGCCAGGTGGTACAGCAAATGAGTCCGGTAGACAGCCAGGCTCATTTGGAATATGGGGACATGCCGGGTTATGATGATCCCATAGTTATGGCAGCCGGCACTTTTGTTCAGGGATCTTCTATTGAATTATCCTGTGATGCTCCGCGCCGGGAGCCTTTTACAGCTTACTGGCAGGGAGGTCTGACTTATGAGCATGTTCGTTGTGTAGTTCAGGCACTGTACGACCTATTTTCAGAATAACTGTTTTGCTGGATACTACCTGTCGGAAAAGGGGGCTGCTATTAGTGATCAGCCGCATTGAAGCGGGGTATTTATTGGCATTACATCAGATTAAAGGTTTGGGTAATCAGTCTTTACAGGCTATTCACGGCAGCAGCATTTCTTTTCAGCAGGCCTGGGAAGAGCCGGAGCTGCTAATACAGAAAAGAATTATTGATCAAACTACCCGCAGTATGTTATTAACTGCTAAGAGGTTTATGAGTCCTGAGCAATGTGAGGATGAATTACGGCGCTTCGGGTGCAGTTATCTGACCAGGTGGAGCCCGGAATATCCTGAAGAGATGGAGAATCTGCATGACATCCCGGCGGTAATCTATTACCAGGGGAACCTCCAGTTAACCAATCAGGTATCAGCTGCTATTGTTGGTTCACGTAATGCAACCGTATACGGTAAAAAGGTAGCTGCTTTGCTGGGGCAACAGTTAGGGGAAGCCGGCATTACGATTGTGAGCGGTGTAGCTCGCGGGATTGACAGCACAGCCCATCGAGCCGCTCTAGCTACCGAGGGATCAACGATTGGGGTACTGGGGAGCGGACTGGATGTGGTCTATCCTCCTGAGAATAAGCAGCTGTATCAGGACATAGCGGAAAACGGCTTGTTAATCAGTGAATTCCCGGTTGGGACTAAACCTAATGCTGGTAATTTCCCCCGACGTAATCGTATTATTGCGGCACTGGCGAGAGCGGTAATTGTGGTTGAAGCTAATGAGAAAAGCGGTGCTTTGATTACCACCGATCATGCTTTAGAATTGGGGCGAGAGGTTTGGGCGGTTCCCGGGCCAATTACTTCACCACAGTCCCGGGGAACGAACCAACTGATAAGAGATGGAGCCTTGTTAGCCCTGGAGGCAGGTGAAATAATTAATTGTTTGCTTCCCGGGTTCGGTACTGCCGCAGTTGTCAGGGGTCAGATGGTAGATTTAAATCTGGAGGAAGGCAGGATAATGGAAGTAATCGGCGAATATCCTGTGCATTTGGATGAAATTGCGGCAACCCTGGATGTATCTCACAGTGATTTAGCCGGCTTATTGCTCAAATTGGAGCTAAAAGGCATAATAACCTGCCTGGCAGGTAACCATTATGTGAGAAATAATTACTTGCTTTGAGGTGAGATTTTTGGCAGATAAAGTTCTGGTAATCGTTGAGTCAGCGGCCAAGGCCAAAACAATTGGCAAGTTTTTAGGCCGTAATTATGTTATTAAGGCCTCAGTCGGACATATTCGGGATTTACCGAAAAGCAGCCTGGGGGTAGATATAGACAGCGGCTTTGTTCCCCGTTATATAACCATACGGGGAAAAGGTGAATTGTTGAAAGAAATCAAAGAAGAAGCGGCTAAAGCTGGTAAGGTGTTACTGGCAACTGACCCTGACCGGGAAGGAGAAGCAATAGCCTGGCATCTTACCCAGGCCATTAATATTAACCCGGACAGTATGTGCCGGATTGAATTCAATGAAATAACCAAAGATGCAGTTAAAAAGGCGGTAAAAAACCCGCGGGCTATTGACATGGACCGGGTTAATGCCCAGCAGGCAAGAAGAGTGCTTGACCGTCTGGTGGGTTACAATTTGAGTCCTTTATTGTGGGCAAAAGTACGTAAGGGATTATCGGGTGGAAGGGTGCAATCGGTTGCTGTACGGTTAATTAGCGATCGTGAAAGAGAAATACAAGATTTTATAACTGAAGAATACTGGACCATTGATGTCGAACTCCTGACAGCTGACCGTAAGAATCTAACCGTTCATTTGGTAGGCAAGGGCAAGGAAAAGCTTGATTTGCGCAATAAAGACCAGGTTGATAAGGTACTCAAAGAACTTAAGAAGCTGGACTATGTAATTACCGAGATTGATAATCGGGAAAAAAGAAGGAAGGCACTTGCTCCTTTTACGACCAGCACGATGCAGCAAGAGGCTTATCGAAAACTGGGCTTTACATCCAGCCGTACTATGAGAATCGCTCAGGAATTATATGAAGGCCTGGCTATCGGCAGTGAAGGCAATGTTGGCCTTATTACCTACCTGCGTACTGACTCAACACGGATTTCGGCTGAAGCCCAGCAGGAAGCATTGCAATATATAGAGGAGCGGTACGGATCATCCTACCGTCCGGAGAATCCCAATATTTATAAAACCAAAAAAACCGCACAGGATGCGCATGAGGCGATACGGCCTACCTCAGCTTATCGTCATCCGGATCAGATAAAGAGTTTTCTCTCCCGGGATCAGCACCGTTTATATAAATTAATATGGGAAAGATTCGTGGCATCGCAGATGAGCCCGGCGGTTTATGATACCCAGACGGTTGATGTAAAGGCTGGAAGTTATTTATTAAGGGCTAATGGGTCTATATTAAAATTCCCGGGGCATTTAGCGGTTTATCAGGATTCTGAACTCGCGGAATATGAAAAGAAAAAACTACCTCCTTTGAAAAACCAGGAAAGGCTGCAGCTGGTTCAAACTTTACCGGAACAACATTTTACCCAGCCACCACCCAGATTTACTGAAGCAACCCTGGTTAAATTGCTGGAGGAAAAGAATATTGGCCGCCCCAGCACCTATGCGCCCATTATTGAGACCATAATAAAACGAGGTTATGTGGAAAGGAAGAACAAACAGTTTGTTCCCACTGAGCTCGGTTATATTGTCGGCGATATCCTGTTACAGCATTTCCCGGAGATTATGGATGTTGAATTCACAGCATCAATGGAAGAAGAACTTGATGATGTCGAAGAACATGGGAAAGTATGGCAGGATACAATAACCGAATTCTGGTCCACCTTCAGTCATCGGCTGGAGGATGCAGAAGCTACTATTGAGAAGGTGGAGATTAAACCAGAAGAAGCTGGGAAGGATTGCCCGCAGTGTGGACAGCCTTTGGTTTACCGGATGGGGAGATATGGTAAATTTATGGCTTGTTCCGGATTCCCCGCTTGTAAGTATACGGAATCCATGGCCCAGGAAGCAGGGGTGGCGTGTCCTAAATGCGGGGCTCCTATTCTAACCTTGCGGACCAAACGCGGCAGATTATTCTATGGGTGTAAGAACTACCCGCAATGTGATTTTAAGAGCTGGAATCTGCCATCAGGACAAAAGTGTCCGGTTTGTGGAGAGTTTATGGTAGAGAAAACGGTTAAGGGTGAAAAGGCAGTTGTCTGTACTAACCCTGAATGTAAACACCAATTAATCGAGGTGTAACTGTTGCCGAAAGTTAAGGTAATCGGAGGGGGATTGGCAGGATGCGAAGCAGCCTGGCAATTAGCCCGCTCCGCTGTTGAAGTTGATCTATACGAAATGCGTCCGAATAAAATGACAGCAGTCCATCAAACCGGTTATCTGGCCGAACTGGTTTGCTCTAATTCCTTAAAATCAGAAACTATCGATACCGCCCAGGGGTTGCTGAAAGCTGAAATGCGGCAGCTGGGTTCAATAATCCTTGACAGTGCCGATACCTGTCGGGTACCAGCTGGCTCTGCTTTAGCAGTAGACCGGATCCATTTAGCCCAGGAGGTTACCAGACGCTTGCAGGAGGAGCCAGCGATCAATATTATTCATGAAGAAGTAACCACTGTCCCTGACGACCCTGCAATAATTGCCACCGGTCCACTAACCGGGGGGGAATTCTGGCATAGTCTTCAGGCCTTATGTTCAGAAGAATCCCTCTTTTTTTATGATGCGGTGGCCCCTATTGTTACCGCTGATTCAATCGATATGCAGCGAGCTTTTAAAGCCGCCCGTTACAACAAGGGGGGTGCCGATTATATTAATTGCCCCCTGTACTGTGACGAATACGAACAATTTTATCAAGAATTAATAACTGCTGATCAGCATGAAGGTCATATAGTAGATACCATGCAGGTATTTGAAGGATGCATGCCAGTTGAAGTTATGGCCAGCCGAGGTATTGACACCATGCGCTATGGCCCGATGCGGCCTGTTGGCCTACCGGATCCCGTAACCGGAGAGCAATATTACGCAGTTCTGCAACTACGTCAGGAGGATCTGCATGGAAGCTTATATGGTTTAGTCGGTTTTCAAAGTCGGCTGCGCTGGACCGAGCAGGACCGAATATTCCGGCTGATACCAGCATTAAAAAATGCAGAATTTGTGCGTTACGGGGTGATGCATCGCAATTCTTACATTAATAGTCCACGTTTGCTCAGGCCAACCTTACAATTTGCCGGGCAGCCTCAGTTATTTGCGGCGGGACAGATTACCGGGGTTGAAGGATATATGGAGTCCGCTGCCAGCGGAATTATTGCAGGTATCAACATGGCGAGGTTAATTCAGGGTAAGGAACCTTGGGTTTGGCCTCGGGAAACTATGATAGGAAGCCTTATTAATTATATCTGCACCTCGCCAGGGGATAAATTGTCACCGATGAACGCAAATTTCGGCATATTACCACCATTGGAACGAATCATAAGAAATAAAAAACAACGCTATGAAGCGTACTCCAATCGAGCGATTAGGGTTATGAAAGAATTTTCAGAATTGTTATCTTGATAGGTTGTCAGCTATTTTGTCGTATGATATTTTGATATTAGGCGGTGTTTTTGGGGGAATTGTATTGTTATATCAATATGTTGAGAACTTTTTGAACCATATGCGGGTCGAAAAAGGTGCCTCAAACATGACTATTATAAGTTATCGTACAGATCTGGCGCAGTTTTTTGATTTCATTGCCGGCCTCTATCGTATCCAGCAGCAGGAAATAGATGTTGATCAGATAAATCATCGTTCGGTACGAGAATACCTGAGTCATCTCCAAAACATGGGCTTAAGCCGTTCCACTACCGCCCGTAAATTAGCAGCACTTCGTTCATTTATCAAATTTCTTTGCCGGGAAGAAATATTACCGGGTAACCCCATTGCCACTGTATCAACTCCTAAGCAGGAAAAAAAGCTTCCGCGCTTCTTGTATCCGGCGGAAGTCGATATATTGTTGAATGCCCCCAAATCTGAGGAGCCGCTGGGTAACCGTGACCGAGCAATATTGGAGCTTCTTTATGCTACCGGGATGCGGGTCAGTGAATTAGTGGCTTTGGATTTACGTGATATCGATACCGGAGACGGTTTTGTTAAGGTATATGGGAAGGGATCGAAAGAACGGCTTATTCCCATGGGAGAGAAAGCTCTGCAAGCCATAACGATCTATGTAAAACAATACCGTAAGCAGTTGGGAAATGGGTTTCATGATCCAACTGCATTATTTTTAAATCGATTTGGTCAACGGTTAACCACCCGAAGTGTCCGCAATATAATTAACAAATATGTAGAACAAGTGGCAATAAACCAAAAAGTGTCCCCGCATACATTGCGTCATACATTTGCTACTCATTTATTAGATGGCGGTGCTGATTTGAGAGCCGTACAAGAAATGCTGGGACACGTAAAATTGTCAACTACCCAGGTATATACCCATCTGACCCGAGAGCGATTAAAAACAGTACATAATAACGCATTACCACGGAGGTAGTTTTATGTTTGAAGCTACAACCATAGTTGCCGTATCACAAAATGGACAGGCAGCCATGGCCGGAGATGGTCAGGTCACAGTAGGTCAGAATACCATTATGAAGGGTCAAGCCCGAAAGGTTCGACGGATTTATGACGGCAAAGTAGTTGCCGGTTTTGCTGGTTCGGTAGCTGATGCCTTTACCCTGTTTTCTAAATTTGAGGATAAACTGCGCGAACATGGAGGTAATCTGATTCGGGCAGCGGTGGAAGTTGCAAAAGAATGGCGGAGCGATCGCGTCCTTAGACACCTTGAGGCCATGATGATTGTAATGGATAAAGATAATATGCTGCTTATTTCAGGAACTGGTGAGGTAATTGAGCCTGATGATGGTATATTAGCTATCGGTTCCGGAGGTACTTATGCGCTGGCGGCCGCCCGTGCTTTATGTCGGCATACTGATATGACGGTCGATATGATAGTAACTGAAGCAATGAAAATTGCTTCGGAAATATGTGTATATACCAATGATCAATTAACCGTCGAAAAATTATAGTTTACGGGAGTTATAAGCGATGATAGATCTAACGCCCCAACAAATAGTGGATGAACTTGATCGCTACATTGTCGGGCAGCATGCGGCCAAAAAAGCGGTAGCAATTGCGCTTCGCAACCGCTACCGCCGTCAACGTCTGCCTGAAGATATCAGGGACGAAGTTTATCCCAAGAATATCATAATGATCGGCCCTACCGGTGTTGGCAAAACTGAGATTGCCAGAAGGCTGGCCCGTTTAGAGAATGCACCGTTTATCAAGGTGGAAGCTTCCAAATTTACAGAGGTTGGATATGTGGGCCGCGATGTCGAATCCATAATTCGTGATTTGATTGAATACGCCATAAGGTTAGTTAAAAATGAACAAACCGAAGTAGTAGCAGACCAGGCGCAAAAGTTAGCCAATGGGCGAATATTAGATTATTTTTGCCCGCCGCCCCATATGAAATCACGAATGCCTAAAAATCCCCTGGAACTATTATGGCCGGCAATGGGTGATAACAATCGTACCCAAATCGACAGTGATGAACAGCAAAGATACAATCAGGAGCAAGAAATATGGCGCCAAAAGCTGAATCGCCAGGAGTTGGAAGACGAGGTTATCGAGATTGATGTGGAGGAGAAATCTGCCTCCTTTATGGAAATCTTCTCCGGTGCAGGAGTCGAAGAGATGGGCATCAATCTTCAGGATATGCTCGGTGGTGTACTTCCCCGTAATAAAAAGAAAAGAAAGCTTACGGTAGCCGAAGCCCGGCCGGTTTTAGCCGCTGAAGAAGCGCAAAAGTTGCTTGATATGGAAGGTATAGCCCGAGAGGCAGTGAATCGGGTTGAAAATAACGGAATTGTCTTTTTAGATGAAATCGATAAGATTGCGACAAAAGATGGGGGCTATGGTCCCGATGTTTCGAGGGGAGGAGTACAGAGAGATATTTTACCGATAGTTGAGGGATCAACGGTAATGACGAAATATGGTCCAGTCAAAACCGATCATATACTCTTTATTGCTGCTGGCGCCTTTCATTCATGCAAACCGTCAGATCTGATGCCTGAATTACAGGGGCGTTTCCCTATCAGAGTAGAACTAAGCCCGCTTGGCCGTGAGGAATTTATCCGGATATTAACTGAACCGGACAATGCAATAATTAAACAGTACCGAGCCTTATTAGCTACTGAAAATGTTGAAATTGAGTTTACTGAAGACGGCCTTCAGTATATTGCCGAAATTGCGTGTGAAGTAAATAGTAAAACTGAAAATATCGGAGCCCGCAGGTTACACACTGTGCTGGAAAAGGTTATGGAGGATTTGCTTTTTGAGTCCCCTCAGATGGAAGGCCAAAAAATTGTGATAGACCGTTCTTATGTGAGCTTGAGGTTGGCAGATATTGCAGGTGACGAAGATTTGAGTCGATATATTCTTTAAGGGAATTAAGGAGGAAGATAGTAAATGAAAAGATCCTTGCTCGAGAGATCCCGATCGATTAATAAGATATTGCAGAAGCTGCCTGGTAATCCTATTGATTACAGTGAAATGGCCAGGGTATTCTCCGAGTATTTGGAATGTAATGTTTATGTGATTGGTAAACGCGGAGAGCTGGGCGGCTTTTCATTTTATGAAAGCACCTGTCCGGAAATAGAGCAGGTTGCTGTTCCTAATCAGCGTATCCCTGAAAGTTTCAATCAAGAATTGCTTAATGTCCAGGAAACCAGAACTAATTTTAAACTTGAAGGACGCAAATGCTTTTTTAATACCGAAAACATTTCCTGTGATTGCTCCAGCAAAACCTATACGGTAGTGCCGGTATTCAGCGGCGGACGTCGTCTTGGCACCCTGGTATTATCTAAGCAGGAGGATAAATTTTCGGAAGATGATATTGTATTAGCCGAGTATGGTTCAATTTTGGTATCGAATGAAGTTATGCGGGTACGCTCGGAAAGAATCGAAGAGGAAGCCCGGAGAAAAGCAGCCGTACAGATTGCTTTGGCCACTTTGTCTTACTCAGAAAGAGAAGCCATTGAACACATATTGGCTGAGCTCAATGGCAACGAGGGATTGTTAGTTGCCAGCCGTATTGCAGATGAGGTTGGCATTACCAGATCAGTTATTGTAAGTGCTTTAAGAAAATTTGAAAGCGCTGGGGTAATTGAATCGCGGTCACTGGGCATGAAAGGTACTTATATAAAAGTCCTGAATAATTATGTATTCCAGGAACTGGCAAAGAACTAGGCTAAACATCCTAAGCCGTATTACTTGTGGTTTTATCGATGATTAATTGGATATCTTGTGGGTTATAAGAAGGATTTTATACAAATTTATCGAAGATAAATTCAATTGTGTAATTTTGAAGGTGAAGGTATGCGTATTTTTGATGACAAACAGACCATAGTACTGGAAAAAGCCATGGATGGATCATACATGCGCCAGGAAGCAATTAATAACAACCTGGCCAATGTTGATACGCCCAATTTTAAAAGAACTGAGGTAAGTTTTCAAAATCAATTACGACAGTTTATGACCGGGGAAGCCCCAACCGACGACACCCTGTTATTAAAACGCACTCATACCAAACATCTTCAACTTCCCCATAGTGAACCGGGATATGATCCTGAAGCAACAGTAATTGAAGATTGGGTACAGCGTAATAGTGGAAACAATGTTGATGTCGATGTGGAAATGGCTGAGCAAGCTAAAAACTCGATGTATTATGATGCAGTGTCCACGGGGCTTGATTTTCGATTTCGCTCGTTGGCTACGGTTATAACTGAGGGGAGAAAGTAAATGGGCCTTTTTAATTCTATCGATGTAAGTGCGTCAGGTCTTACTGCCCAGCGCTTACGGTTAGATACTATCGCCAGTAATCTGGCTAATGCCAGTACCACCCGAACTACTAAAATAGGGCCTGATGGTAAACCATTGCCCTATCGCCGACAAATGGTCATTTTTGAGGCCATGCCTGGAGAAAAACGCAGCTTTTCCAACGTGCTGAAAAATGAAATAGAAGCAGCCAAAATCGGTAATGGGGTTAGAGTAAAAGCGGTGGTTGAGGACTTGGAGACACCATTACGCCGCGTTTATGATCCCAGTCATCCAGATGCTGACGCCGAGGGGTATGTAAATTACCCTAATGTTAACCCGGTTACAGAAATGGTTGATATGATTGATACTACCCGATCTTATGAAGCTAATGCCCAGGCGATCAATGCGGTAAAAAGCATGGTGTCCAAGGCATTGGATTTAGCGAGATAGGGGGGGATAGGATATGAAAGTTACTGAAATGTCCTTAAAGGCTCTGACACCGATGGAAAATCCCTTTTTTAAAACCAATGTCGAAGTTGCAGAAGACAAGCCAGTTGAAAGCTTTGCCAACTTATTGCAGCAGAAGCTGAATGAGGTTGATACCTTACAAAAGGACGCTGCTGACCAAGCGACTCGGGTTGCCACCGGCGATGCCGAATATATCCATCAAGCAATAATTGCACAAGAAAAGGCATACTTGGCTCTCCAATTAACAGTTGAAGTACGCAACAAACTGGTGGAAGCTTATCAGGAAATTTCGAGAATGCAGATGTAAGTTATGGATGAGGTGAGTTAAGGGGATGGGGGAGCGCACACAAGCTCTTAAGGAATGGGGAGCCGGATTATTAAATCGCTGGAAAGAACTTGGGTTAAATCAAAAAGTACTGATTGCTGGTGCTGCATTACTATTACTGGTGGCAGCACTAATGCTTATCATGGATACCAACCGCACACAATGGGCACCTCTTTACACTAACCTATCTACTGAAGACGCCGCCGCGATAAGAGCGAAATTAGCTGATTTAAAGGTTGAATACCAAATTACAGGTAATGGTACCGTAATCGAGGTTCCAGCTGACCAAAAGTATGATGTCCGGCTGCAGTTAGCATCAGATGGATTACCCAAGAGCGTAGCCGGATTTGAAACTTTTAATGACAGCAAATTTGGTGAGACGGAAACCGATAAAAAGGTAAAATATCAGGCTGCCTTACAGGGAGAAATCACCCGTACTATCATGAGCATCGATAAGGTACAGGAAGCCCGGGTTAATTTAGCAATACCGGAGCGAAGTCTTTTCGAGTCCAGGGATATTCCTCCTACCGCCTCCGTAATGGTTAAGTGCAAATCGGGGGAGCAGCTAACCAGTAAAGAGGTTAACGGCATTATCCATCTGGTGGCCAACAGCGTGGAAAGACTGACTCCAGAAAATGTTTTCGTAATCGACGAACACGGGAATCCGGTTTCCATAGGCGCCCAGGATGGAAGTACCGATGATGCGAACCAGCTGACTGCTGAGCAGCTGCGGATGAAACGACAGTTTGAAGTTGAAAAGGAAGATGCCATTCAGAGTATGCTTGATACCACTTTAGGTAAAGGGCATGCCGTAGTTCGGGTTAGTGTTGACCTTAATTTTGATAAGATTGAATCCTTTAAGGAGGATTATGATCCAGAGCAGCGAGTAATAGTCAGTCAGCATAAACTCGATGAAACCACCACTACCGTTAACAATACGCCGGAAGCAGTTCCGGGAGTGGGCAGCAATGTACCCCAATATCAGACTCCAACCGGAACCACATCAACCGTGTCCAGTGAAAAGTCAGAAAGCACCACCAATTATGAAGGTGACAAAACCCAAACTAAAACCGAAGTTGCCCCAGGATCAGTGAGAAAGCTAACCGTGGGGGTGCTGCTCGATAAGTCATATGAAACTCAGTCGCAGGGTATTGCCGATGCAGTTGCCAGCGCTGCCGGCGCCCAGATAACACCTGTACCTCCAGAGACGGCTGCCCGGGATACGGTTACAGTATCAGTAGTAAACTTCTACCAGCCGGCGCCAGTAGCGAAAGCGAGCACGGCTCAGATCATGCAACAATACTGGTGGCTGTGGCTGATCCTGCTGCTGTTATTAGTTGGCCTGATTATTATGCTGTGGCGGAGAAGAAAGGCTGAAGAAAGTGGCCAGGTTGAGGTCGAGCCTTTATTTGATACCACGGTAGATGAGGAATTAACCATGGAAGAAATCATTGAAGAGGCGCTAACTCCTGAGGAGAAGGAAAGACGCCGCATTCGTGAGGAAATCGATAAATTGATTGAGAATGCTCCTGAAAACGCATCTCAGGTACTCCGTACCTGGTTAATGGAAGATGAGAGGTGATCTAGATGGCTGCCGCAGCAGAATCTAAGAGTAAAAAACTTACCGGCAAACAGAAAGCCTCGAACTTTATGATCTTAATTGGTCCAGAAAAATCGGCGCGGCTATTCAAATATTTGGATGAAGAAGAGATTGAACAGCTCACACTGGAAATTGCCAATGTCCGGAAAATATCTACTGACAAAATGGACGAGCTGTTTAAAGAATTCTATGAGATGGCACTAGCCAGTTCGTTTATTGCTCAGGGTGGAATTGATTATGCCAAAGAGGTTTTGGAAAAGGCGTTAGGATCGGACAAGGCTATTGAGATTATTGGCCGGATCTCGGCCTCCTTAACGGTAAGACCTTTTGATTTTATTAAAAAGACCGAACCAGCACAGATACTCAACTTTATTCAGGGAGAACATCCACAAACCATAGCGTTGATTTTAGCCTATATGGAAGCTGATAAATCATCGATTATTCTCTCGGCCTTATCACCTGACCGCCAGGCTGATGTAGCACGGAGAATTGCCTTAATGGATACAACTTCGCCGGAGATTGTAAAGGAAGTCGAAAGAGTCCTGGAGCGTAAATTATCATCGGTCGTACCACAGGAACTTACAATTGCCGGCGGGGTCAAATCAGTGGTAGAAATTTTAAACCGGGTTGATCGAGGCACAGAAAAAACCATTATGGAAACCTTGGAAGTTCAGGATCCAGAGTTAGCTGAGGAGATCAAGAAACTTATGTTTGTCTTTGAAGATCTGGTTAACATTGATGACCGGTCAATTCAGCGGCTGTTAAGAGAGGTTGAATCACAGGATCTGTCCATGGCGCTCAAAGGAGCAAGCGACGAGGTGTCTCAGAAAATTTACCGGAATATGTCCAAACGTGCTTCCGATATGCTGCGTGAAGATATGGAATTCATGGGGCCGGTTCGGCTTAGAGACGTGGAAGATGCCCAGCAGCGCATCGTTAATATTATTCGGAAACTAGAGGAAGCTGGCGAGATCGTGGTTGCCCGTGGCGGAGGGGATGAGATCATTGTCTAGCATAATAAAGGCCCAACGGTTGGTAGTTGAATCCAACTATACCCTGGTAGGTGAGGAGGTTGGTTTTCTTCTTGATGATGAAGAGGGGGAGACCAACGAAGATCCCCTTTTGACTGAAGAAGAAGAAATTGAAGTTATTGAAGCCCCCCCCGAACCGACAGCTGAAGAGCAAATAGCAGATTTACGCGAAGAAACCGAACGGATATTAAAAGAAACCGAAGAGATGGTTGTAGAAATAATGGAGCGGGCGCGGGGTGAAGCTACTGTATTGATTAGTAACGCCAAAGATGAAGCCCAAGTGATTATGGCCGATGCTCAGGAAGAGGCTGAAAGAATCAAAGCGTCAGCATTGGACCAGGGGCATCGTGAAGGATTGCAGATTGCCTTTCGGGAAACTGATGAGCAAAGGAAGAAAGCTAGACTGGAATCTGAGCAGCTGATTGCGGCCGGGGCCAAGCAAAAATCTGAGCTTATCCAGTCAGCTGAACCGGAGATTGTGAACCTGGCTCTGGCAGTAGCTGCAAAGGTTATGGCTCGAGAAATAAAGATCGATCCCACCATAATTTTGGATATTGTGCGCGAAGCATTAAAATTGGCGGGAGAGGCAAACAATGTCAGGGTTATGGTGAACCCAGATGATGCTGATACTGTTAAATATTTTGTGCCGCAATTGATAGAACCGGATCAAAACCTTGGTGATATCACCATTGAGGGTGATCGAAGAATTGATCAGGGTGGATGCCTGGTCGAGACTGAAAGGGGTATCGTTGATGCCCGAATACAAACCAGGCGTTTCAATGTTGAAGGTGCGGTAATGGAAGGGTTAAATAATGCCTGAGCCGCAGTTTAATATTGATAAATATCTGCAGATAATTCGAGGAACTAACCCCTTTACCATGCGGGGACGCATATCTCAGGTAGTTGGACTCACCATAGAATCGCAGGGGCCCCGCGCTGCACTGGGGGAGCTTTGTTACATAAAAAACCCTCATTTTGATATGAGTTTGATACCAGCTGAAGTAGTCGGATTTCGTGGTAACCGGACCTTATTAATGCCCTTGGGGGAAATGGAAGGTATTAGTCCCGGGTGTGAGATATTTGCCACCGGGAAAAAGCTGGAAGTGCATGTCGGCTATGGTATGGTTGGCCGGATTCTTGATGGACTGGGACAGCCAATTGATGAGAAGGAACCTTTGAGTCGGGAAGCCAGTTATCCCGTATTAAATCGAGCGCCTAATCCACTGGAAAGAAGGCGCATATCCCAGGCCCTGACGGTAGGGGTAAGATCGATTGACGGCCTGCTTACTATTGGTCAGGGTCAGCGGATGGGCATTTTTGCAGGCAGTGGAGTTGGCAAAAGTACTTTGTTGGGCATGATTGCCCGCAATACCAATGCCGATGTTAATGTTATCGGTCTGATTGGCGAACGTGGCCGTGAAGTACGTGAATTTTTAGAGAAGGACCTTGGGGAGGAAGGTTTAAAGCGTTCGGTGGTGGTGGTAGCGACTTCGGATCAGCCGGCACTGGTACGTATTAAAGGAGCCAATTTGGCAACATCTATAGCTGAGTATTACCGGGATAAAGGACATAACGTTCTTCTACTCATGGATTCGCTAACCCGTTTTGCTTTGGCTCAGCGTGAAGTAGGGTTAGCTATTGGTGAACCACCAGCCACCAGGGGATATACACCTTCCGTATTTGCCAGTCTGCCGCGTTTATTGGAACGGGCTGGTACATCAGCCGTTGGCAGCATTACTGGTCTCTACACAGTTTTGGTAGAGGGCGATGATATGAATGAACCAGTTGCGGATGCGGTCAGGGGTATTATCGATGGACACATTGTCTTAAGCCGTGATTTAGCAGCATTAGGTCGCTATCCGGCAGTAGACGTTCTTATGAGTGTAAGCCGCTGTATGGGTGATGTGGTAACCGATGAACATCTGCAATATGCAACTCGTTTACGAACCATGATGGCGGTATATCAAGAAGCTAAAGATTTAATTGAAATAGGGGCATATAAAAAGGGCAGCAATGCCCGGATTGATGAATCTATCGGCTACCATGAGCCAATTGAGCAGTTCCTGCGTCAGGGAGTTTACGAAAAATCAGATATGAATTTGGTAATAAGTGAATTAGTGCGGATGTTTGGGGACTAACTAATGAGAAGATTTAAATTCAAACTGGAAACCAAACTGCGGCTGACCGTACAGGAAGAAAAACAGACCTTATGGGAGTACCGTACCCGGCAATATGAATGGCAGGAACAGCAGAAACATCTTACTGCCTTAGAACAACAGTTGATCGATTTGTGGGACTATTATCGGGATATTGTTGTGCACCAAGCTGGGATTCATCAATTAATTGCGGTACAGCAGTTTGTGCCGGTAATTAAAGAACGAATAAGCAATCAGCGGGTGAAAGTAAACCAAGCTGCTGAATTAATGCAGGAAGCGGAATCCGCTTATATGTCAAAAAGAGTGGAGCGTAAAACCCTCGATGCCCTGAAAGACCGCGAACATCAACAATATATGTTGGAATGGCTGCATGAGGAACAAAAAGTTATCGATGAAATTGCGTCAACAGGCGCTGGACGCCGAAATTTGACAGGCAGCAGGTGAGAGAATGAAACGGGTTGTAAAGTTAATAGCAATACTGCTAATTATTTTTCTCGGTATGGCTGCCGGTTATCTGGGGATGTCAAAGCTGCGGGGCCAGAAAGTACCAACATTTGTTAATGATATTCCGGTAGTCGGCAAGTATTTGGGTAATCAAGAAACCAAAGCAGAGCTTACACCGATTGAAAAAGAAAATCAGTCCTTACAGGAACAATTAACTACCAAACAACTACAAATTAAGACCTATCAGGATCGGGTAAAGGCACTCGAATTAGCCCAAAAAGCGCTGCAAACAGAAAACTCAAGAATTAAACAACAGTTAAAAAAAGTACAGACGGTACAAGCTCAGGATGCCAATCAAGCAGAATTGAATGAAAAATATAAAGACCTGGCGAAATATTTTGCACCAATGAAACCTAAAGATGCAGCAAAAATTATGCAGCAGAGGCAAATGGATGACGATACTATAATTGGAGTGCTGCAATACCTTGAAAAGGACACGGCGGCCAAGATCCTATCGCTTATGGAGCCGAGTCGGGCGGCAGTGATCTCCAAAAAAATGCTTCAATAACCAATAAACGATGGTGAAAGGAGGTGAGAAAGAATAGTGCAAGCTGTCGTATCGGAGACCATGGTAACATTACCTGGCGGAGCAGGTATCCAAACAGCGCAGCCAGTGACTAGCAACCAGCCGAGTAAGAATAAGTCCGGTACATTTGAGAGCACCTTGAAAGCCAAAACCGTTAACAGCAAGCAAACCGCAGAAACAACCGAACCCACTGCCACCGATACAGATTCGAGCAATGTTGACGCTGCTTTGGCTTTTGGCATTTCAGCATTACCCGGGGGGGGGCTTCTTAATCCGGTTACCAGTGCTGAGACAGATCAGTTGGCTGCCGGTTTAATTAAAATAACTGAGCTGCCAGACGGAGATAATCAGCAGACTATTACCGCTGTTGCACCGGAAAGCAGCAAAATTGATCTTCCCTTTGCTGACGTTTTGGCAAACCAAAAGACTGACTCTGCGCCAGTAATAGCTGCTCCAAGCCAGGCTGCTGATGATCAATTGGTAGCTGCCAATCTAAATGTAAGTAATCCGGTCTTAGAGGTGCTGGTACCTGGGGTTGGTCTTGATTCAAATCCTGCCATGGAAAGTATAATTGTGACCGCAATGGAAATGAACCAACCGCCCAACCCAAGCCAGTTGGTAACTACGGCAACGATTGACGGTGAAAAGAGTCAGGGGAATAAACAGGTTGTTTATACCGACCAAAAATTAACATCGGACAATACTGTTGCTGTTGCTGTCTCTCCAGAGGTCTTCCCCAATGCAGAGGTACCGAATAATAATTTTAAGACAGAGCCAGTGGCTCCTGGAACTACCCGGGTGGTTGACCAGGACATGTCCGCCATGCAATTGCCAGCTGCCCAAGTTGATGCCCAGATAATTCCGCAGGCGGTGGTTTTAGCAGCGGTGGTAAAGCAGGATAAGACCTTAACCCAAAATTCATCTAACGGCGGGGAACTTCCAGCCAGCAACCAAACCACTCAAAACCCTAAAATGGTTGATAACCAAGCAGCAACCAAAGCTCAAACCATTAGTAGTCAGGAAACAATACCTTCGATCTTGCCAACTGAGAATGCCGATACTCTGAAAACTAATTTAGCTGCCAATGATAACGGGTCCGGTCAGTCCACTATGCCAACGGCAGAACTAAATGACTCTGATGACCAATTGGCGATGGGAGAAGGCAGTGAAATTACTGTCGACAGTGGTAGTAAAACTGACGCCGCATCAGATTATGCCTTACTTTTTAAGCTGCAGCAAACGGCTCAAAACCGAATCCTGAAAAAAGAGGCAGCCAATCCCCAGGAGAATATTAAAAATGTAGTACAGCGCCTGGAATTCATGCTTAATGATAATGTTGCTCAGGCGAAAATGGTTTTGAAACCGGAACATTTGGGCCAGCTGACCATTCATATGAATGTTCAGGACGGGGTATTGAATGCCAAATTCGTGGTTGATAATCAACAGGCTAAAGCAATGCTGGAAACCAATTTGACAGTATTTCGTCAGCAATTAGAGCAAAGTGGAGTCCGGGTTGAAAAGGTGGAAGTTACCATCAACCAGCCGGGAAATGATAGCTCCCAATTCTTCAATCAGAGCCAGTATCGTCCGCCGGGGCAGGGTAGTTACCAACAGTCAGGTATTAATTACTATTCGCGGCAGGATAGCTATGGTTCAGGCGATTATGATTACCCGCCTGAGACGGTCCCGTTGATTGCCGCAAATTCAAACTCTGTGGGAGCTGATGGTGTTAATTATGTAGTTTAAAGATTTTACGAAAGGAGGGTAAAATAGGTGACCACTAATGTTACTCCTGGTTCATTTAATACTGCTACTAGTCAGACAACAACTACCACCAAGTCAGCGTCTACTAGTCTAGGCAAAGACGATTTCTTAAAGCTGTTAATAACTGAATTACAATATCAGAATCCGCTGGAACCCCTGGAAGATAAGGACTTTATCGGACAAATGGCTAACTTTAGTTCTTTAGAGCAAATGCAGAACCTGAATAAGTCCTTTGAAAGCCTGGCCAGCAGTAATCAGGACCAAACAAATAGCCTGAGCTTAATCTTAACGCAGTTAATCAGCGGGAACCAACTGCAGCAGGCGGCAGCCTTAATTGGTAAAGAGGTTGAGTATTCGGTTACTGATGATGCGGGTGGCGTGACGAAAGCTACCGGAAATGTGGAATCAGTTACCAGAGAAAACAATACAGTATATCTCAATGTAGACGGCAAGAAGGTAACTCTCAATCAGATTAGTGTTATCAAATAGGTTAAACAGGTGATCATATGTCAGAATTTTTTATTACCCGTAATGTAACACCAGTCAGGCCATTGACTCCTACTGATCAAGGGCAGTCTAAAACGAAGGAAACCATCAGCACTGGGCCTTCATTTCAACAAGTTTTACAGAATCGGCTGCAGGAACAACCAATTAAATTTAGTGCTCATGCGTTGAAACGATTGGAAAACCGGGGCATAGCCTTAAGTAGTGACCAAATGAACAAATTGCAGGATGCTGTTAATAGGGTTGATGCCAAAGGTGCCCGTGAGTCATTGGTTTTAATGGATGATGTGGCTATGGTGGTCAGTGTAAAAAACCGAACAGTTATAACAGCTGTTGATCGTGAAGGCTTAAAAGACAATATATTCACCAACATCGACAGCGCGGTAATCATTTAAGGGCTGGACCTCTTGGAGGAAGCCCTTACAGTGGTGCTGAATGACGGAAAGCACCAATAATATTTTTGCCAAGGAGGTCAATGATTATATGCTGCGTTCAATGTATTCAGGTGTGGCCGGATTAAAGGCGCATCAGACACGGATGGACGTCATTGGTAATAACATTGCTAATGTTAACACTATTGGTTTTAAAAAGGGTCGGGTCAATTTTTATGATACCCTATATCAGAGTATGAAAGGTGCCTCGGCACCGGTCACTAATTGTGGCGGTGTTAATGGGCAATCAGTGGGGTTGGGAACTTCAATTGCCAGTGTTGATACAATTACTACCACTGGAGGTACTCAGACCACTAATAAAATGAGTGATTTGATGATTCAGGGTAACGGATACTTCATCCTCCAGGGAACCTCTGGCACTGAAGGTGATCGTTACTATACACGGGCCGGAAATTTCGACTTTGATTCTACCGGCAAATTTGTTAGCTCCAGTAATGGCTTACAGGTGGTTGGTTACAATCTTGATCCCACTTCCGCCACTTTGGCCTTGAAGAACAACCTGGAACCGATTAATGTTAGCTCGGTTAAGAATATAATGGCCAAGGCTACTTCAGCACTTTATCTGGAAGGTAATCTCAATGCTGAACAGCTAAGCACAGATTTACCCCATCCCATTACCCAAGAAATATATGATTCTTTAGGAAGATCTCAACAGTTATCGATATTATGTTCTAAGGTGGACTTTACCACTACGGTAACCCCTGCCACTACCGGTACCGATGTGGATACTGCTGGTTTACCACATACATTTACTTGGACTGACGCCACCGGGTACAATAATGTAACTGATTATGAGTACACACTGGATGGGGGTAATACCTGGCAGAATTGTACTGCACACCCGCAGCCAGTACCGAATGCCGATTATGCTATTGGTGCAGTTATGGTGAGGGTTAAAGGTGATTCAGAGACAGGAAGAGGACCCAGTCTTCCGTTAAGGTCAACAGTAGCTTTTACCCATGAAGCAGCTGCGGGTGAACCAACTGTACCTGGAGGATTGACCATCGATGATACCAATAATACTTTTACTTTTACTAATAATGGTGTTCAAACTAATGCTTCTGATTATCAATACAGTATTGATGGAGGAGTTAATTGGACATCGTGTACTGGTTATACCCAGTCGGTAGGTGATGTTAATATACCAATCAATGGGTTGAGGGTTAGAGCTAAAGCTTTGGCCGGCCCAACTCCCCCAGGTATCCAGATAGCAAATGCCACTGCCTTTGCTTCTAAGACTGTACCGCCAAACGAAATAACTCCGGCGGTAACCAGTAATACTTGGCGTTTAAATATTTCATTGAATGGTAATGTTATAACTCCCGCTTCAGGTACAATTTACGCCGAATTTGACACCCAGGGGCGCTTCGTAGGAGTTAAGAGTATAAATGGAGGCGCCTGGTCAAGTCTGGCCGATACAGTAAGCCTTACCAATTTGGTATATCCACCACCAGCCAGCGGAGCTTCTGCTGATCTGGGTAATATAGCCCTTGATTTTTCCGACCTCACTCAATCAGCTCAAGGTAGTTCAGCTTGGGCTGGTAAAGTTGATGCTGATAACCCAGAGGGCAAAGGTTATAAAGGTGGTGCACTTGATTCCTACACTATCGACCAAAACGGTTTCATTACTGGTAAGTACTCCAATGGGGTTACCCGGGTATTGGCTCGCTTACAAACGGCTACGTTTGATAATCCGGCCGGTTTAACCCAGGCGGGACAGAGTATGTATACAGTTTCTAATAACTCAGGTGCAGCACAAACTACCGAGAAAATTGGTGAGGGCTCTCACAGCGCTATCAGTCCCGGTACTCTGGAAATGTCCAATGTGGATCTGTCTGAAGAGTTTACGAATATGATTACTACTCAGAGAGGTTTCCAGGCTAACTCCCGTATTATTACTACCTCTGATTCGATGTTAGAGGAATTACTAAGTCTCAAACGTTAGTTTATAGAGACAGCGTGATCACAGGGGCGGAAACCCCCGTGTTTCCGCCCTGGGTCATGTTTTAAGCCCGGGGATGCTTTAAAAGAATGGCGGGTGAAGTCAAGTGATAAAACTTACCCGATTTAACGGCGAGCAAATGTGGGTTAATATGGATATTATAGAATGTGTTGAAGAGACCCCGGATACGATTGTTACCTTGACCACAGGGAAAAAGCTGGTGGTTAAAGAATCAGCTGAGATAATTCGCCAGCAGGTTTTGGAACGGCGCCAGTCGGTATTTGCGCCTTACGATATACAACATCACAGAGAGGTGACGACAGATGCCAGCAGATAAGCCGGTAGAAAAACCCGAAGGTGAAAAAAAGAAAAAGTTTAAGGCACCGGAAATAAGCAAAGACGTCAAATTTATTATGGTTGGTGTAGTACTCTTTATGGTAGCCTTGGGCTGTTCATTTATTATGATGAAGAGCTTACTTGCACCTCTTATGCCGCAAAGTGCAGCAGTAAAACAAAAAACGGAAACAGGAACCTTGATAACCGTTGGCGAATTTACAACCAATATCTCTGACCCCAGCGGTACGCGGTATGTAAAGACGGAGGTTGTCGTCGAAGTAGAAAAGGACAAAACCGTTGAAGAAGAAGTAAACGGATATATGCCGGTAATCAAAGATAATATTCTCAACATCCTGGCTGCTTCCTCTATAGCTGAGCTTGATGTAAGTAACCGGGAAGTCCTGAAACAGCAAATAAAGAACAGCTTGAATGAAGCTCTCGGTAGTGAAAAGGTTCTAAATGTGTATTTTACTACGTTCTTGATACAATAATGCTTTTGCCCGCTAAGGGGGTGATGATGTGAGCGAGGTATTGTCCCAAAATGAAATAGATGCTCTTTTATCAGCATTAACCACGGGTGAAGTTGATGCTGAAGAGTTAAAACAAGAGCAGAGTAAGAAAAAAGTGCGGGTATATGATTTCCGTCGTCCTAACAAGTTCTCTAAGGATCAGATACATACCTTGCATGTTATTAACGAGAGTTATTCCCGAGGTTTGGGAACCTTTTTATCCGCTCTGACTCGCCTGTTAGTACAAATAGAAGTGCTCTCGGTAGAACAAATTACCTACGACGAATTTGTGCGTTCAGTACCTACGCCTACGATGCTGGGATTGTTTTCCCTACCCCCGTTGGAAGGTACCTGCATCATGGAGATAAACCCAAGTCTGGGTTATGTAATGCTGGACCGTCTGCTCGGTGGATCGGGTCAAGCTCCTGAGAAGATCCGCAACATGACTGAAATAGAAGAAACGGTTATGGAACGGGTTATGCAGCGCATGCTTGACCATATGATCGAGCCCTGGTCTTCCATTATTGAGATGGAGCCTTATTTAGATGGGATCGAGAATAACCCACAATTTATTCAAATTATTTCTCCCAGTGAAATGGTGGTAATTATATCACTGGAAGCTAAGATAGCAGATACAATCGGGGTTATTAACCTTTGTATTCCCTATCTGGTTTTAGAATCAATACTGGACAAACTGAGCGTTCATTACTATTACTCGACCGGGGTCAGGGAGCAAAAAAAGGAAAACCGCGATCAGATTAACCACCGGTTGCAGGCAACCCCGATTCCAGTGAGAATTGTCCTGGGACGATCAGTTATAACCGTTGGTGAATTACTTGATTTGTCAGTGGGTGATGTAATATCACTTGATCGTAAAACCAAACAACCCCTGGAAATGGTTATCGGCCAGAAACCGAAATTCCTGGGAAGACCGGGGATCATGGGTAATAACATGGCTTTGGAAATTACTCATGTGTTAGAGGAGGAAGCGGAAAATGAATGACGGGTTGCTAACACAGGAGGAGATTGATTCTCTGTTAAGAGGCGAAAGTGTCAAAACGGCACCACAACCAGCCAATGCATCATTGAATGATATTGAAAGAGATACTCTCGGTGAAATCGGGAATATATCAATGGGTACTTCTGCTACCACTTTATCAACCCTGCTGCGTCGTAAAGTCAGCATTACTACCCCGAGAGTAACGCTTACCAACCGCGAACAATTGCAGGGCAGTTACCCGTTGCCCTACCTGGTAGTAGAGGTAAAATACCGTGAAGGTTTACAGGGAAGCAACATCCTGGTAGTAAAAAAAGAAGATGCTTCGGTTATCGCTGATCTAATGATGGGAGGAAGCGGAGAACCCAGTAACGATGCTCTTGATGAGCTTCATGTCAGTGCAGTCAGTGAAGCAATGAATCAAATGATGGGTTCAGCTACTACCAGTTTATCATCAATGTTTAATGTTAAAATTGATATCGAACCACCAAGAGTTAATGTAGTCGATTTTGGATCTGAAAATCTGCAGTCCAGATTTGGTCCTGACTTTGACCAGATAGTGCAAATTTCATTCCGCATGGTAATTGAAGATCTGGTAGACAGTGAAATTATGCAGATTATACCCCTGGCTGCCGGGCAGGGGATGGTCAATGTTTTGTTAGGTAACATTGCTGAAGTACCAATTGAAGTTGCTGAGCCGGTTTTACCGCCACCACTTCGTCAGGAAATAATTCAGCCAGCTGCTGCCGCAGCCCCCCCACCAGTAACCCAAGTTCCACCCTTAATGGTAGAACCTACACCAATGGTGGCTGCCCCGGCTGCTTATGGTTATTATCCGCCTGGACCGGCAGCTTATGCCGCTTCCAATATAAATCAGAACCCGGTGGCAGTAAAACCAGTTCAATTTGCTCCTTTAAGCGGGGAACCAGCTGTGCATGAGCCTAAAAATATTGGCTTAATCCTTGATGTACCGCTGGAAATTACAGTTGAGTTGGGACGAACTAAAAAAACCATAAAAGAGATATTGGAAATGGGACCCGGATCGATAATCCAGTTGGAAAAACTGGCGGGCGAACCAGTAGATTTACTGGTAAATGGTAAACTGATTGCCAAGGGCGAGGTTGTAGTAATTGATGAAACCTATGGTGTGAGAATCAATGCCATAATCAGTCCCATGGATCGAGTCAGTAAGCTGCAGTAATTATCAGTTTTTTAGGAGGTTTATCATGAGTAAATCGGTTTTGGTGGTTGACGATGCAGCATTTATGCGGATGATGATTAAGGACATTCTTAGCAAAAACGGTTATGCAGTGGTAGGAGAAGCCGAAAATGGCGCCATTGCTATTGAAAAATACCGTGAATTAAAACCGGATTTGGTTACTATGGACATTACCATGCCAGAGATGGATGGTATATCAGCGGTTAAAGAGATAAAGAAGATTGAACCAGCTGCCAAAATTATTATGTGCAGTGCGATGGGACAACAAGCCATGGTTATTGATGCGATTCAGGCAGGTGCCAAGGATTTTGTAGTAAAGCCGTTTCAACCGGAAAGAGTTTTAGAAGCTGTCAGCAAGGCACTGGGATAACTAAACTTGGAGATGACCCCTTTGAACTTTACATGTAACAAGCGACTAATTGGTTTGTGTCTGATAATGATATTCGTTTTATTACCAATGCTGGCCTGGACACCATTATCCGTTAACGCTGCTTCCAGTACTAATAGTATCGAAAATAAGCCGTTTCCGACAGAGAAAGTAGACAGCAGTCAGATCGATGATGCCAAATCTACCAGCTTGGGTTGGACGGCATTTAAATTAGTTTTCTCACTATTAGTGATTATTCTGCTGGCTTATTTGGTTATACGAGTTTTTGGGAAACAAGCGAATCGAAGATTTAGAGGCCGTTGGTTACAGGTTATTGATGAACTGATAATTGGCCCTAATAGGGGTGTAGTGTTGTGTGAAATTGGAGGCCGTATACTAGCCCTTGGAGTAACTGATCACAGCATTAACGTGCTTTTTGAAATTGATGATCAAGATCTTATTAAAGAAATGTTGGCAGTCGGGGGAACAGAAGAACCTGGCGAATGGTCCCAGCTAACTGCCATGCGGGGCTTAATTGATCGGGTACGAAAACAGCGAAATGATCGATTTGGCAGTTCACTTGATCAATGGGCCGAACGTTTTTCTGATAATTCCAAAGAGAGGGGACACCAATAGTGAGGAAGTATTTACCTCTCTTTTTGATTGTTTTTGTTGGTATGACTTTAGTATTTACCACTCAGGCCCAAGCTGAACCATTGCCGCTGCAGCTGCCCAATATTAACCTGAATGTGGGCGGTAATTCCTCATCCAATGCAGCACCAATGGCGCAAACATTGCAGCTGTTATTATTACTTACGGTACTCACGCTGGCCCCTGCTATATTGGTATTGCTCACATCGTTTACCCGTATTGTGGTAGTTTTGTCATTTCTGCGCAATGCCCTGGCTACGCAACAAATGCCGCCCAACCAGGTTTTAATCGGTTTAGCGTTATTCCTGACCTTTTTTGTTATGGCACCGACTTTTAAAGAAGTTAATCAACAGGCACTTAAGCCGTACTTTGCCGGTCAAATGACACAGAATCAGGCTTACGATAAAGCGATGGCCCCGATGCGAACATTTATGTTCAAACAGACCCGAGAGAAGGATATGGCCTTGTTTGTCAAGCTGTCCGATACTCCCCGGCCTAAAACATATGCTGACATCCCTAATTATGTCCTGATACCCGCATTTGTGATCAGCGAGTTGAAGACCGCGTTTCAAATAGGTTTTATAATATTTATTCCGTTCTTAGTTATTGATATGGTAGTTTCAAGCGCATTAATGTCAATGGGTATGATGATGCTGCCGCCAATGATGATTTCATTGCCTTTCAAAATACTGCTTTTTATTCTGGTTGATGGATGGGATCTGCTCATCCAGTCCTTGGTGCTTAGCTTTAAATAGGATGTGATCTGGTGTATCAGGATGCGGTATTGGGAATAGCTACCCACGCAATTTATGCTGCCTTGTTAATCTCTATGCCTATTCTGGGAGTCAGTTTGCTGACCGGTTTAATAATCAGCATTCTACAAGCGACCACCCAGATTCAGGAGCAGACATTGGCATTTGTTCCCAAGATTATTGCCGTTTTTATTATATTAATTATCTTTGGACCATGGATGATGAATGTATTAACTGATTTTACAGTGGGATTGTTCAATGACATACCCCGTCTGGTTAAAATGTGATGATTGCGCTTGAAGACAGCCTGTTGCTGCTGCTTTTGATATTTGCGCGGATTGCAGGATTGTTTAGTACCGCACCGGTAATTAGTGCCAGACAAATACCAATGCAGGTAAAAGGCATGATGGCGTTTATGATGGCACTTATTTTGCTTAATGGCCGAGCTGTTGCCTTACCACCGCAGATAACCACTCCTGGTTTTTTTGTGGCTGCTCTGGTAGTTGAAGCTATGGTTGGTTATGCACTCGGTCTGGTAGCTAACGTCGTATTTGCCGGAGTTCAAACCGCGGGACAGCTGATGGATATGCAGATGGGATTTGGAATTGTGAATGTGCTGGATCCGCAGTCGGGTATACAACTGCCGCTGCTTGGTAACTTTTTATACATATTATCACTGATGGTTTACTTAGCCATCAACGGACACCATTATTTAATTTCGGCTATCTATCAGAGCTATGACATATTACCGATTTTAGCAATGCATTTGAACCATGGGTTCGTAGAGTTTTTTATCCATCTGCTGGGGCAAATGTTTATTCTGGCTATTAAGATATCAATCCCACTGGTCGCAGCCATGTTTGTAGCCGATGTTGCGATGGGGTTTATGTCCCGTACAGTGCCACAGATGAATATTTTTGTCGTTGGATTACCAGTTAAAATTGCCGGCGGTTTAATTATGTTGCTGATGTTTATGCCGGTTTATATATGGTTAACCCAGGTGATGTTTGAAAATTGGATACCGTATTTAGACCAAGCAGTATATTTGCTGGGTAAATGATGGTGGATACAATGATTTACTACCGGTTTGACTTACAACTGTTTGCGGGGGAGAAAACCGAAAAAGCTACCCCTAAAAGGCGGGAAGAAGCCAGGAAAAAAGGTCAGGTATTCCGCAGCATGGACTTAAGTGCAGCGGTAATTTTGCTGTCCTGTTTTGCCGTCTTATACGCTTGTATGCCTTACATAATGAGAGTATTTAGCCAGTTTATGGTTAAATATCTGTCATACCAGTCGACCGGTGATTTAAATCTGGTCATAATTAATGCCATTATGTTGGATGTAATTATAGCTTTATTAAAAATGACCGCACCTATTTTTGCCACTGCGGTATTGGCCAGCTACATTGTTTCACTGGCGCAGGTAGGTTTTGTATTTAGCGGAGAGTCACTGCAGTTTAAATTGGAACGTATTGATCCCATTAGCGGAGCTAAAAGAGTTTTTTCTAAACGCGCTCTGGTTGAAATGTTGAAGTCACTTTTTAAAGTGACCATTGTTGGTTATGTACTTTATACGGTTATCAAAAAGAATTTTTATCTATTTCCCGCCATGGCAGACATGGAACTCGCCACCTTACTGATAGTACTCGGAAAATTGGTATTTGAAATGGCAATCAAGGTGGGGGCCTGTTTATTTGTGTTGGGAATTATGGATTACTTGTATCAATGGTGGGAATATGAACAATCACTGAAAATGAGTAAAGAAGAAATTAAAGAAGAGTATAAACAGCTTGAAGGTGACCCCCAGGTAAAGGCTAAACAAAAGCAAAGGCAACGTGAAGCGGCCATGCGCAGAATGATGGCGGAAGTGCCGAAAGCTGATGTAGTTATAACTAACCCCACCCATTTTGCCGTTGCCTTAAGGTATGAGGCCAAAACCATGGCAGCTCCGGTAGTGATTGCCAAGGGTCAGGATTATATGGCCCAAAGAATTAAGGAAGTTGCACGAGAACATAAAGTTGAGATTGTAGAAAACCCGATGCTGGCACGAACCCTGTTTTATTCACTTAATATCGGACAGTCAATTCCTCAGGAACTCTACAATGCTGTAGCAGAAGTACTAGCCATGGTTTACCGCCATAAACACCGCGCAGTGTAGGGACGTCAGGTAATTAAAATACGATGGGAGCGACCCATTTGACCTGGTATGAACGTGTATTGAAAAACAGTGATATTGTGGTAGGGGTAATCATCATTTCAGTGGTATTGATGTTAGTTCTGCCCATACCATGGCAACTGCTGGATGTGTTTCTGACCTTCAATATTTCCTTTGCCATATTGATCTTGATGGCCAGTATGCTAACCTCATCGGCGCTGGAATTCTCGGTATTCCCGTCATTGCTGCTGATTATGACTTTGTTTCGCCTATCACTGAACGTGGGTTCAACTAAGCTGGTATTATTAGATGCCTATGCGGGTGAGGTAATACAGCAATTTGGCAACTTTGTGGTTGGTGGTAATACAGTTGTTGGATTGGTAGTATTCCTTATTCTCGTGGTAATACAATTTATCGTTATCACCCGCGGAGCCGAGCGGGTATCTGAAGTGGCAGCTCGTTTTACCCTGGATGCCATGCCTGGTAAACAAATGGCGATCGATGCAGACTTAAACAGCGGATTAATCAACGAGCAGCAGGCCAGGGAACGCCGACAGGATATCCAAAGAGAAGCTGATTTCTATGGAGCTATGGATGGTGCCAGCAAATTTGTTAAAGGCGATGCGATTGCTGGTATTATCATTATAATAATCAATATTGTCGGTGGATTCATAATTGGTATGGCGCAGAAGGGAATGGCGCTGACCGATGCCTTACATACCTACACCATACTGACAGTTGGTGACGGGCTGGTTACTCAGATTCCGGCATTACTTATTTCTACAGCTACCGGTATTATTGTCACCCGGAGTGCTGATAAAAGCAATTTGGGGCATGAAGTTACCAGTCAGCTGTTTGCTTACCCGAAAGCGTTATATATCGCCGGTGTTGTGGTGATTATCCTTGGTATGTTTGGCCTGCCCAAAGTACCAATGTTTACTGCTGGCTGTCTGTTTATCTTGTTAGGATTTTTTCTCAGCCGTTCCCGTAAAGAAACCGAACCCGAGGTTCAGGAAGAAATTGTGGAAGCTGAGACCATGCGTAAAGCTGAAAATGTGGTAGAACTTCTGCAGATAGATAAAATGGAAATTGAACTGGGTTACGCACTGATCCCGCTGGTTGATTCAGAACAGGGCGGGGACCTTTTAGACCGTATAATAATGATACGACGCCAAAATGCTACCGAACTGGGATTTATAGTGCCGCCGATCCGTATCAGAGATAATATGCAGCTAAAACCCAGCTCTTACGTTATTAAAATTAAAGGGGTAAAAGTAGCAGGCAGTGATTTAATGCTGGATCGTTATCTGGTAATTGGGGCTGGTATTGAATACGATGGTTCGCTGCCGGGTATTGATACCACGGAACCTGCCTTTGGGCTGCCTGCCCGCTGGGTAGATATATCACAGAAAGACCAGGCGGAAGCCAAAGGTTATACCGTGGTTGACCCGCCGTCAGTTCTGGCTACCCATTTAACGCAGGTAATTAAGACCCATGCCCACGAATTGCTTGGCCGACAGGACGTACAGGGAATTATTGATTTTGTTAAGCAGGAGAATTCAGCTGTTGTTGATGAATTAATTCCTGATATGCTTAGCTTAGGGGATGTCCAAAAAGTGTTGGGGAACTTACTAAAAGAAGGGATACCTATCCGGGACATGGTTACCATCCTGGAAGCATTGGCCGATTATGCGAAAATTACCAGGGATGATGATGTTCTGACCGAATATGTTCGCCAAGCCTTACGGCGTCATATAACAAAATTGTATGCCGGGGATGATCATAGATTAGAAGTTCTTACCCTTGACCCATCACTGGAAGACTATATGCGTAACTCATTACAGAGCAGTGAATTTGGTTCATATCTGGCACTCGATCCTGACCGTCTGCAAAAATTAGTAAATCAGTTGGAGAAACAATCCGGAGATATTTTGGCGCGGGGACAAACCCCGATTATCGTGTGTGCCCCCGTTTTAAGAATCCATTTTAAGCGATTATTGGAACGATTTATTCCCGGAGTAGTAGTGTTATCCTACAATGAATTGGAAAGTGATATACAGGTAGATGTAGTGGGGATGATAGCAGCATGAAAATAAGGAGATACACCGCCGACGATTTTCAAACTGCCATGGCCAGAGCCAAAATGGAGATGGGTAAGGATGCGATACTGCTGCATACCCGTCAATTTAAAGAAGGTGGCTTTTTTGGCCTATTTGGCAAAAGAAGAGTAGAGATAACAGTAGCAGTAGACGAGGATACCCGAGTCTCTACCGATTTAAAGGCTACTGTGGCTGTTAAGGAAACAATCGCTGAAGAACCACATCCGATTCCGGCAGATGAAAATACAGCTAATAATAAACCAAATGAAGATGAAGAAGTACCAGCTCCCGAATTAGTTAAGGAAATTGCAGCAGTAAAAGATTTGGTGGAAGATATTCGGGGGCGGATTAACGAACGAGATTTTCAACGCAATCTGTCCAAGGCTGGAAGAAACATGTACCAGCGCTTGGTAGCCGCTGGAGTCGAGGAAAAGCTGGCAGCCAAGCTGATGAAAATAGCAGATGAAAGAGCCCAGGATGAAGGGTGTGAACTGGAGACTGCCGGCCAGGAGATCATTATTGATTATTTGAAAACCCCTAAACCCATAGAAATCAAGAAACGTGCCAATCGGGCGCGCTGCGTTATGCTGATCGGTCCCACCGGAGTGGGTAAAACCACTACTATTGCTAAACTGGCTGCTAACTATGGGTTACTGGAGGGCAAAAAAGTTGCTCTGGTAACTGTCGATACATATAGGATTGCCGCTGTCGAGCAATTAAAAACCTATGCCGAAATAATTGGTATCCCCTGTGAAGTAGTATTCAACCCTGCTGACATTGTAAAAGCCCTGGATAAACATAGTCATCGTGATGTAGTACTCATTGATACTGCTGGGCGGAGTCCTCGCAATGAAGAACAAATAGCTGAACTTACCGAATTTATAAAAGAAGGAAATCCGGATGAAATTATACTGGTTTTAAGTGCGACAACCAGAAGTGAAGATATCCTTGAAATCTATAACCGGTTTAATATCTTCCGGGTGGATAAGATCATTTTTACCAAACTAGACGAAACCAGCAAATATGGCAATATATTAAATGCTGTACATAAAACCCGAACTCCTCTGGCTTATGTAACTAACGGACAGAATGTTCCAGATGATATTAGGGTACCTGATGTAGCCGAACTGGCTCGGGTTATCTTAGGAGAGGAAGAAGCTCGATGAAAGATCAAGCAGACAAGCTCAGAGACATGGCACGCAACATAAAACAACAAATAGAGAGCGACCTCATGAAGAATCGGCCGCGAACCCGGGTAGTAGTAGTGACGAGCGGCAAGGGTGGAGTCGGGAAAACTAATTTTGCGCTTAATTTGTCCATTGCTATGGCGAGAATGGGGCAAAAAGTCATTCTTATGGATGCTGATATGGGGTTAGCCAATGTGGATATCATTTTGGGGATTGTACCAGAGTTCAATTTATACCATGTGGTACGGGGCGAAAAGAAAATTAGAGAGGTAATGGAAAAGGGGCCGGCCGGAATTCGCATAATTCCTGGGGGTTCCGGGGTTCAAGAAATGGCCAACCTTCCCGAAAAGGATCTTCAGTCGGTTATTAATGATCTGAGTACCATTGATGGTGAAGCCGATTTATTGATAATTGATACCGGTGCCGGTATTGCCAATAACGTTATCAGTTTTTTAGCAGCAGCTGATGACATAATTGTAGTTACCACCCCGGAGCCTACGGCGCTGGCAGATGCCTATGGACTGGTAAAAACTGCTTCCCAACATGAAGTAAGCAGTCAAGTGTATGCGGTAATTAACAAGTGCACTTCTGTAGATGAAGGCCGGGTAGCTTTCGAAAAACTGCAGATGGTAGCGTCGCGTTTCTTAAACATGGATATCAAACTGATGGGTTTGATTTCTGAAGATGAGTTGGTAGAAAAGGCGGTACGGCGTCAGGAGGCGTTTATCAATTATCCGGAAAGTCGGGCTGCCGGTGACATTTATGCAATAGCCCGTTACATACTGGAAATTAATGATACGGCTCAGAGTCAGCCCTCAGGGATAAAGGGATTCTTTAAAGCACTTACATCTTTATGGCGTTAGCCAAAGCAGATTAATTTATTAAATCGTTTTCAATAATCATACCCGAAAGTCAGATTTGATAAGGGACTGATATACATGTCCAATCTCATAAAAGTACTGGTCACTGATGATTCAGCATTTATGCGCAAAGTAATTACCGATATCCTGAACCGTGAACCAGGAATTAAGGTAGTTGATACCGCGCGTAACGGCCAGGAGGCTTTAGAAAAAATTAAACAGTATGAACCGGATGTAGTTACACTCGACGTAGAAATGCCGATTATGGACGGTATCACTGCTTTACAACATATAATGAAGGAACATCCTCGTCCGGTCCTGATGTTAAGCAGCTTAACTCAGGAAGGAGCGGAGCTGACTTTTAAGGCATTACAGCTGGGGGCAGTTGATTTTATTGCCAAGCCGTCAGGCAACATATCTCTTGATATCGAGAAGGTTGCCCTGGATATAGTGCAAAAGGTAAAGATCGCTGCTCAGGTAAAAACGGGAAAGTTAGGCTTCACCCCGTCCTGGCAACCTACACCAATTGTTAAAAAGGTTATATCCGGAGACCGGGTGCTGGAAAAGATAGTAATGATAGGTACCTCTACCGGCGGTCCCAAGGCTTTGCATGAGGTTATACCTAAATTACCCGGTGATCTTAATGCCGCCGTGGTATTAGTTCAACATATGCCACCGGGTTTTACACGCTCATTGGCGGAGCGACTTGATCAATTGTCGGCTCTGCGGGTGAAAGAAGCTGAACACGGTGAAGAAGTGGTTCCCGGCACAGTGTATATTGCGCCAGGTGATTATCATCTATTATTTAGATCTCATCAGGAAGCAGGAAGAAAAAGGCTTTATGTGGAATTGTCCAAGAATAGTCAAGTAAATGGACATCGTCCAGCTGTGGATCCTATGTTATTTTCTATGGGGGATACATTTTGGTCAAATCAGATGGTTGCCGTAATCATGACTGGTATGGGCAGCGATGGAGCGCAGGGGTTGGCTTTTATAAAAGATAAAGGCGGCCGTACTGTTGCCGAGGATCAATCAAGCTGTGTGGTTTTCGGTATGCCAAAAGCAGCTATTGCCACGGGAAAGGTGGACCGGGTAATTCCATTAATGGAAATTGCGCAGGAGATTACGCGTTTGCTTTAGTGATAAAGGTTGGTTGGAGGTGCTTAACGTGAACATGGATATGAACCAATATTTGGATGTGTTCTTAGAAGAGAGCAATGAACACCTGGAAAATCTCAACCAAAGGCTATTGGAATTGGAGAAGAATCCGGCTGATATCAACTGTTTAAATGAGATATTTAGGGCTGCTCATACCTTAAAAGGTATGTCATCAACGATGGGTTTTGATGATATGGCAGATCTGACACACCATATGGAAAATGTGTTGGCCGATTTAAAAGCGGGGATAATCAAAGCGGATACCTACGTTGTTGATATCCTATTTAAATGTTTGGATCGTTTGCAGCTAATGGTGGAAAGGATTACCCTCGGTCAAACCGAGAAATTGGATAATAAGGATTTAATCAACCTGCTGGCGGTTATCAAAGAAGGCAAAGCTCAAGCCCAAACAGCAGCTATAGCGGAAAGAGTGGTTGCCCAACCCGATCCAAAAGCAACCGACTTTACTTACAACGATTACGATATAACTGTACTTAAAGAAGCAGTCAGTCAGGACTTTAAGACATTTTTGATTACCGTTGATGTTGACCCTAATGCCCTGATGAAAACAGTTCGAGCCTTTATGGTATTTAAGGTTTTGGAAGAGGAAGGAGAAATCATCAAATCACGTCCCTCGGCTCAGGAATTGGAAGAGGGTAAATTTGATAATGATTTTGCTTTGATATTGATCAGCCATGCAGACAGTTTGAACCTCAAGGAAAAAGTTATGGCCATCTCTGAGGTTGATAAAGTTGAAATTACCGAACTGGATATCGAACAGATTATCCCCCAGGCCGGATTAACTGTTGTTGAAGGTAAGCACCCTGAAGATAACGGTGGGCAAAACGAGGCGACGCCGGAGGCCGCCAAGGTGCATCGAGGGAAACAGACGGTCAGGGTAGACATTGAACGCCTGGATAACCTTATGAATCTGGTTGGAGAACTGGTTATTAACAAAGGACGTCTGGAGCAGATTGGCAGCCAGCAAAAACTAACCGACTTATCGGAGACCATAGAACAGATTGACCGGATTACTACGGATTTGCAGAATGTAGTTATGAAAGTACGGATGGTGCCGATTGAACAGGTGTTCAATCGATTCCCCCGTATGGTAAGAGATTTGTCACAGGAATTAGGCAAAGATGTCAACTTTATTATCGACGGGAAGGAAACGGAATTAGATAGAACGGTTATTGATGAAATTGGCGATCCTCTGGTACATCTGCTGCGCAATGCCCTTGATCATGGCCTTGAGACACCGGAACAACGTGAGTTACAGGGGAAAAACCGGGTAGGTATGGTCAGATTGTCAGCCCGTCACGAAGGTAACAATGTACTGATTGAGGTTGAAGATGATGGCCGAGGGCTCGATCGGGCAAACATATTAAAGAGTGCTGTTAACAAAGGGTTGATTACTGAATATGAAGCCGAATCTTTAAGTGCTGAACAAGCATATGGTTTCCTTTTCCGATCAGGGTTTTCCACAGCCGAAAGCATTACCGATGTATCCGGACGTGGAGTTGGTTTGGATGTAGTAAAAAGCAAGATTGAATCACTGAACGGGGATATTGAAATCGAAACGATGCCCGGTCACGGTACTAAGTTTAAGATACGCTTGCCGCTGACTCTGGCAATAATTCAGGCTCTGTTAACCAGAGTAAGTGATGAGATTTTTGCAGTTCCTTTAAGTTCAGTTGATGAAACTACTATGATCACGCGTGAAGAGATAAAGCTGGTTCAAAATCAGGAAGTTGTTTTGATTAGAGGAAATGTATTACCTCTGGCTCGTTTACGCAACTTACTGGAGGTTCCTGCTTCTGAAAACACCGATGAGCTTATGTACGTGGTAATAGTTCGCAAGGGTGACAAGCAAGTGGGCCTGGTAGTTGATAGCCTGATCGGGCAGCAGGAAATAGTAATCAAATCATTAGGGAAATTACTAACTGGTATTCCTGGTATCGGCGGAGCAGCAATCCTGGGCGATGGCGGTGTTTCATTAATTCTGGATGTTGGTACTTTATTCTAACCGATATTAAGGGACTGGGGAGGGAATAACATGGAAGAAGAAAAAACTACAACCCTGGATAATGAAGTACAGGTGGTTGCTTTTAAATTAGGTGATGAAGAGTATGCGGTTGATATTTTGACCGTACAGGAAATAATACGTTTGCTCCATATCACCCGAGTACCAAGAGCTAATCAGTTTATTGAAGGTGTTATCAATCTGCGCGGTAATGTAATACCTATAATTAATCTTTATAAAAAGTTTAACCTTAACAACCATATAAGTGATGATACTCGAATTATAGTATTTCAAATCGGTGATATGAAAGCCGGCTTTATTGTCGATGGGGTGTCGGAAGTTTTACGGCTTAATCTCGATGATATCGAAGAAACCCAGAATGTTTATGGTTCTATTGATGCCAATTTAATACGTGGAATCGGCAAAGTTGAGGGACGGCTGGTAATACTTCTGGATCCATCTCACTTGTTGGAATTATAGCCTAAGGGATTTTTAAAACAGGAGTTGAGACAACAGCATGATTGAGGATTTTGCTGAGCTCTCCCATATTCAGATTGATGCTTTGAAGGAAATCGGTAATATTGGTGCCGGTAATGCAGCTACCGCGTTGGCGCAGCTGATTAATACCAAAATTGATATGACGGTCCCTAAAATATCTATTCTGCCTTTTAATGAAGTACCGACTCTGGTCGGGGGCCCCGATATGCCCGTAACGGCTATCTTTTTGTTAGTCCAAGGAGATGCGGCTGCTAATATTCTATTTATGCTTCCGGTAGCTTCAGCCAGAATACTGGTTGATATGGTTATGTGCCAACCCACTGGCAGTAATGACCACTTTAATGAGATTGAGCAATCTGCTCTTATGGAGATCGGTAATATTCTAGCCGCTACCTATCTTAATGCTATGGCTTCTTTTACCGCTCTTTCATTTCGGCCTTCAGTTCCTGCTTTAGCTTTTGATATGGCAGGCGCCATTTTAGATACCGTCTTAGCTCAATTAGGCCAGGTGGGAGATCATGTACTTTTATTAGAAACCGACTTTAAAAAAGATGACCAGGAGGTAGTCGGCCATTTCTTTCTACTACCCGAACCAGGTGCACTTGATCTTATATTGGCGGCATTAGGGGTGAACAATTAATGGGTAAAATTGTACAGGTTGGAATGGCCGATATGAAAGTTGTTAACCCCCCTGATAAACTGATGACTGCCGGGCTTGGTTCCTGTGTTGGTGTCTGTTTGGTGGACAAGATCAACCGGGTAGCTGGTATGGTACATGTAATGCTGCCTTCTAGTATGCAGGCACGAAATAATCAAAACCGGGCTAAATTTGCAGACAGCGGCATCAGTGTCCTGGTCGAGGAGATGGAAAAGGGCGGCGCTCAGCGCAGCCGTATAGTAGCTAAAATCGCCGGGGGGGCCCAGATGTTTAAATTCTCAGAGGAAAGCAATATCATGAAAATAGGCGAACGTAATGCCGCTGCCGTTATCGAGGTTTTAAGTAGTTATCGCATTCCACTGCTGGCCAACGACACCGGGGGCAATTATGGCCGTACCATCGTATTTGATGCTCAAACCGGTGAACTTTTAGTACGTACCATTGGTTATGGTGAGCGGGTTATATAAATGAACAAAGAAGATCTGGGAACTGCCTGGAAAAAATATAAGAATAATCAGGATACCAAAGCTTATGAACAACTGGTAGTTGCCTATATTCATCTGGTTAAATATGTGGCCAATCGTCTGGCTATCAATCTATCAACCCAGGTTGAAGTAGATGAATTAATAAGTTATGGAGTTGAAGGACTTCTTGATGCCATCGAAAAATATGATATAGAAAGAAATATTAAGTTTGAGACTTATGCGATTTCGCGTATTCGCGGTTCCATGATTGATGGCCTGCGAGCCATGGACTGGGTTCCGGTATCGGTACGGCAAAAATCCAAAGAGTTGGAACGAGCCTATAGTCAGTTAGAAGCAAAATTGGAGCGAGCAGCGACCGATGAGGAAGTGGCAGACTATCTCGGGGTATCATTAGACACTTTGCAGAAAATGGTAAAGGAATCCAGTGCCGCTACGATAACCTACTTAGAAGACTTTATACCCAATGAGGATGGGGAAGAAAAAAGCAAACGCATTGCCGATTATTTAAGAGATGAATCGGCAGAGAACATTTTAGAAATATTGGAAATGGAAGCAGTTAAAGTAACTCTGGCAGAGGCTATAGGCAAACTGCCGGAAAAGGAAAAACAAGTTATAACATTGTATTATTTTGAAGGGCTTACCTTAAAAGAAATAGGATTAGTACTAAACTTAAGTGAATCCAGGATTTCGCAATTACATACCAAAGCAGTACTTAGAATGCGCAGCAAATTGAATCGTATCAGGGATGAAGTACTTTAGTTTGGTGGGGAGGCGTGATTAAAATCACAGCTGAAAAAAAAGAAAAAGACATAATACAAACACAGATTACCCGCGATGAAATGCAGGCTTTCGTGATAATTAATATTCCTGCGCCCTCAGATGAGGATGATGATCAAGAAGTTGTTACAGTAACCAGAACGGATATTATGAATACCATACAGCAAAATGGCATTACCTTTGGCATTGTCGATGCGGGAATCGAAGAAGCCCTGCGGCCTGATCGGGCCGGCATGGCCTGTCTGGTTGCTCAGGGAAAACCAGCGATTAACGGTAGTAACGGTTTTATTGAGTATAAATTTTCACGAACCCGAGAAACCTACAGGGACTATTCCGAAGAAAAAGGTAAAGTTGATTATCGCCAGCTAAGCCTCATAAAAAATGTACGCAAAGGTGAGTTATTAGCAAACCGGATTGCTCCGGGAGAAGGGCAGCCTGGAATGACGGTAACCGGTAACCCGGTCAGTGCCAAACCAGGTAAACCGGCAGTATTGGTACCAGGTAAAAACGTAGTTCTTGATCCTAATGGTGATATAGCTTTTGCTGACATCGATGGTCACGTTACCATGGTTGACAATAAGATTACTGTTTTACCCGTATATGAAATTGCGGGAGACGTTGACTATTCTACCGGTAATGTTGATTTTGTCGGTAATGTATTGGTTATGGGTAATATCACTACCGGCTTTACCGTAAAAGCCCAGGGTGATATCGATGTTCGCGGAGTAATTGAGGGAGCAATTGTAATAGCGGGTGGTAATGTAACGGTCAGTAACGGCATAACCGGCGGTGATAAAGCGATAGTATTTGCTGGCGGTGATGTAGTAGCACGTTATATTGCCAATGCCCGGGTTGAAGCCCGGAATAATGTGATAGTAAGAGATAGCATCTTACAATCACAGGTCAGAGCTGGTATTGCGGTTAAAGCCGAAAATGGCCGCGGCACTATAGTTGGCGGAGTTATCCAGGCGGAAGAAGAAATTGTCGCCAAGACTATCGGCTCCAGTTTGGCGACAGCCACCAGTTTGGAAGTAGGGGTTAATCCAACCCTTCGAGAAGAGTATCGACAGATCAGCGCCCGTCTGCAGGAGAGAAAGAAAACCCTTGACCAATTGACTACCAATGTTCAGGCTTATCAAAAATCGGGAATGAACCTCGATAAGTTGCCAGAGAACAAAAAAATGGCTTTGCTCAAGCTGCTGGAAGCATTTCGCATAATTAAAGATGAAGTAAATGAGATGACCGGCAAACTGCACGACCTGGAGGAGAAATGCAATAATCTGCAAAAGGGGCGTATATGTGTATCCGGAGTGGTAAATCCAGGTGTGCATATGATCGTAGGGCAGGCAATTTATACGGTTAATGATCCTATCAAATATTCAATATTTACCTGCGAAGACGGAGAGGTTAGATTCCAGCCTCTGCGTTAGGGAGAGAGGGAGGCATAACCATGGGTATGCGTCCAATTGATATCCAAATATCACTTCCTCGTACTGCTGAGGTGGGGCGGGTTGCTCAGGGCGACCAGCAGCAAAATCAAATGCGCCAGCAGGAAGTCGCCAATCAGTCTCAGGTACAGACCAATAACTACGAGAAGACAGTACGCCAATCTGAGCATACAGATACCAAAAAAGTAAAAGATCAAAAAGAACGGGAAAAGAAAAAACAGCAGCCAGATAAAAAATCAGCTCAACCTGCCAAAGAAGACGAAAGTAGTAAAGAAGGTCAGATTACAACTAAAGGCCAGATAAGTAAATTAGACATTTTAGCCTGAAGCGGAGGAAAAGCATGGCTAAATATCTGGTAATCATGGCGGTTATCATGCTGGTGACAGCGATAATTAGCATAAAAAGACAAGATAAGGCGGGAGCAGTACTGCCCGGCGAACTTAAAGACCTCATTTTTGAAGCCCAAATAGTCCGTGAGGATTTGGAGGCTATGCTGCAAAATGTGCAGGCTGCCAGTGAGGAAGTAGTTAAAACGATCGATGAAGCAATTGCTGACCGTTGTGAACAGATAGATACAATGTTAACTACCAATCCAGGCTCCAAAGAAAGACAGGCTCCGCCGCCACCGCCATTTTCACTAGAGGACATGCGCCGGGCACACCCTTACCTCATGGCACCTCGACTTAAAGAAATGGGATATACCATCGTACAGATTGCTGAGTACCTGGATCGTAGTACCGGTGAAATCGAACTGATCCTGTCCCTGGCGGATAAAAAACAGAAGATAGGTTAGTTACCCGCTTGAATTGGCGGGTTTTTTACTAACTTGCATACAAAAATATGGTTGTGCTATACTCATCTTTGGACTACGCACGTTTTCTGACTCTGCTGATGGTGCCAATATTATGGTGTCAGCCGGGAATGACGAGGACGGAGGTCAAACCGAAAAGGAGGAATATTTAAATGCCCGTTGTAACCATGAAACAGCTGTTAGAGGCCGGTGTCCATTTTGGACATCAGACCCGCCGCTGGAACCCGAAAATGGCTCCCTATATTTATATGGAGCGTAATGGAATCTATATTATAGATCTCCAGCAGACAGTTAAGAAGTTCGAAGAAGCCTATGATGCTGTTAAAAAGGTGGCTGCTGATGGTAAGAAAGTTCTGTTTGTAGGTACCAAAAAACAGGCGCAAGAGACCATCAAAGAAGAGGCCGAGCGCTGTGAGATGTTTTTTGTTAATCAGCGGTGGCTGGGCGGCACACTAACCAACTTCAACACCATTCGGCGCCGTATTATGCGGCTTAAAGAGCTGAACAAAATGGAAGAAGACGGTATGTTTGAGGCCCTGCCGAAAAAAGAAGTATCCAAACTCAGAGCTGAACAGGATAAACTAGAGCGCTTTTTGGGCGGTATTCAAAATATGAATGATCTACCGGGGGCAATATTTGTGGTTGACCCGCGCAAAGAAAAGATTGCCGTGGCGGAAGCACGCAAATTAAAGATACCGGTAATAGCTATAGTCGACACTAATTGTGATCCAGATGAGGTAGACTATGTTATCCCCGGTAATGACGATGCCATTCGTGCCGTCAAACTCATATCCTCTAAAATGGCTGATGCCGTTTTGGAAGGCAGGCAGGGAGAACAGATGGGAGCCTAAAAGCAGTAACACCAGCGGGGTAGAGGAATTGATTTACTACCCCGCTTTTTAAGGTTAAGAATCAACACTTAGTTATGAGGAGGCAAACAAAACATGATATCGGCAGCAGAGGTTAAGGAGTTAAGAGAGAGAACCGGTGTGGGCATGATGGATTGCAAGAATGCACTGGTTGAAGCCGAAGGCAATATGGAAAAGGCAATTGAAATACTTCGCACCAAGGGTCTGGCGAAGGCCGCCAAAAAAGCTGGCCGTGTTGCCAATGAAGGTGTTGTTGAAGCCTACATACATGGTATAGGAAGAATTGGCGTTTTGGTGGAAGTCAACTGTGAAACTGATTTTGTAGCCAAAACCGATGAATATCACGCATTATGCCGTGATATAGCCATGCAGATTGCTGCTTCCCGGCCGGAATATGTTTCCCGGGAAGAAGTAAGCCCGGAGGTCATAGAAAAGGAAAAAGAGATCTTACGGGCCCAGGCTCTTAATGAAGGTAAACCCGAAAAAGTTATTGATAAAATGGTCGAAGGCAGGATAGAAAAGTTCTTTACCGAAAACTGCCTGCTGGAACAGCCCTTTATCAAGGATCCGGATAAGGCGGTCAAGGATATAATCAATGAAAAAATCGCTAAATTAGGTGAGAACATTTCTGTGCGCAGATTCTCCCGTTTTGAAGTCGGCGAAGGAATCGTTAAAGAAGTCAAGGACTTTGCCAGCGAGGTAGCAGAACAAATGAGTGCAAGCGGGAGGTAATATGGTGGCAGAGGCGAAGTATAACCGGGTGGTACTTAAACTATCGGGTGAGGCTTTAGCCGGTGATGCCGGTTACGGTATAGCTCACGATGTAATATTTTCAATTGCCCAACAGGTGTCTGAAGTAATTCGGTGTGGAATTCAGGTTTGCATTGTGGTAGGCGGCGGTAATATCTGGCGTGGTATCAAGGGCAGTGCTCAGGGGATGGATCGGGCTACAGCAGACTATATGGGTATGTTGGCAACGGTTATTAATTCACTGGCATTACAGGATGCAATGGAGTCGATAGGAGTACCCACCCGGGTATTATCAGCCATCGAAATGAGGCAGATAGCCGAACCTTATATCCGGAGGCGTGCGATCAGGCATTTGGAAAAAGGACGGGTAGTTATCTTTGCTGCTGGTACTGGTAACCCGTATTTTTCGACTGACACGACGGCTGCTTTGCGGGCAGCAGAAGTAGAAGCTGAAGTTATACTGATGGCCAAGAAGGTAGATGGTGTCTACGATGACGATCCGGTAACCAATGCCAATGCCAAGAAGTTCAAAACATTATCTTATATCGATGTACTTAATTTAGGTCTGGGAGTTATGGATTCAACTGCTGCATCCTTATGTATGGACAACAACATACCAATTGTGGTGTTTAACCTTACCGAACCCGGCAATATATTGCGCGCGGTGGGAGGAGAAGAGGTTGGCACTTATATAGGGAGGTAGAGAATATGTCTTCGGCCCTAGTTCAAGATGCAGAAAATAAAATGAAGAAAACCGTTGAACTGTTGGTAAAGGATTTAGCTTCTATGCGTGCGGGCAGAGCTAATCCGGCTATGCTGGATAAAGTATCAGTTGATTATTACGGCTCTCCCACCCCGATTAACCAATTAGCTAATATAACTGTTCCCGAGCCTCGCTTATTGGTTATTCAGCCCTATGATCGCTCCAGCATTGCCAATATTGAGAAAGCTATAATGAAGTCGGATCTGGGGGTTAATCCATCGAACGATGGTAATGTTATCCGTATTGCTATTCCTGCTTTGACTGAAGAACGGCGCAAGGATATGGTAAAACAGGTTAAGAAGCGGGTAGAAGAAGGTAAGGTAGCTTTACGTAATGTAAGACGCGATGGTAATGATGATATCAAGCAGGCAGAAAAAGACAAAACCATATCCGAAGATGAAGGAAAGAAGCTGCTTGATGAAATTCAAAAACTTACTGATAATTACGTTAAAGAGATCGATCGCATAAGTCTGGCAAAAGAAAAAGAAATTATGGAAGTCTAGACTGTACAAATAACTTATCGGATTGATCAAGAATAGTCTGTAGCCCCCAGCATACTGGGGGTTTTGTATTATATTGGTGAAATAGTTGCTCCCGGGGCCAAATACCTGTTAAATATAACTATAGCCATCCCGACCGGGAAAGGATGTTGCAATATTGAGTAAATCAACAGCCATTGATCAAAACAAGTTACCCCGGCATATTGCCATTATCATGGATGGCAATGGTCGATGGGCGCAAAGACGCTTTCTGCCAAGATTTATGGGACACCGTTCCGGAATGGAGGCCCTGCGGAAAATAGTAACTGCCTGCCGGGAAATTGGTATTGAATACCTTACGGTGTACGCCTTTTCCACAGAGAATTGGAAACGTCCCGAGAATGAAGTATCCTATCTAATGAATTTACTGGTTGAATATGTAGGCCGTGAATTAGCAGAACTTCATACTCAGGGAGTTAAGATCTGCACCGCTGGTGATCTCAGGGGGCTGCCCGAGGTATGCCAGCAGGAAATCAAAAACTCCTGTCAGATTACCAGCAATAATGATGAGATGACCTTCACTATTGCCATCAATTATGGTTCTCGTAATGAAATACTAAAGGCGGTCAAAAGTATCGCTGTAGAAATAAAAAACGGCAGCTTAACTGATATCAATGATATTGATGAAACATTTTTTGCTGATCATCTCTATACCAGGGGAATGCCTGATCCTGATTTAGTGATTCGTACTGCCGGTGAACAGCGAATTTCGAATTTCCTTTTGTGGCAGATTGCCTATGCCGAGATATATGTTACTGAGGTCTTATGGCCGGATTTTGATCGGGAAGAACTATTGCTCGCGATAGCGGATTATCAAAAGAGAGTTAGAAAATATGGCGGATTATCTGAGACGGGGGCGGAGTAAGGATGTTAGTAACCAGGGTATTAACCGCAGCGATTGGAATACCAATTATATTAGGGCTTGCTTATGCTGGTGGTTACTGGTGGGATGGGTTCATAGTTGTTTTAGCAGTTATAGGTAATTACGAATTAATGCGAATGGCCGACACAAAATCGGGGTTAATTATCTTCTTATCTGGTCTGTGTTGTATAGCCCTGACTTTATCTCCTTTTATCAAAGTACTGGCCTTACCGCACTGGTGGCCGCTGGCAGGGGTAATCATCATTATAAGTGTTTTATTGAAAGTAAATTATCGTATTGATGCTATTCAACTGGGATGGGCATGTTTTTCGATTCTATATATAGGCGGACTGTTTAGCTATGCGATAAACATTAATCACCAAGCTCAAGATAGTTTCATAGCTTTGGTAACAGTGTTTTTGCTGACCTGGGCCAGTGATACCGGGGCCTTTTTTGTTGGTAAATTTATGGGCAAACGACATCTAAGCCCAACCTTAAGTCCGAATAAAACATGGGAAGGCTGTATTGGCGGCGTATTAACTACCATGTTAATTGCCTGGGCATTACTCTCAGGACAGCTGGGGTGGTATTGGGCCTTAGCCTTTGGTCTGACTGCCAGTATACTAGCGCAGATGGGTGACTTGTTTGAATCTTTATTAAAAAGATACTTTGGAATTAAGGATTCGGGAAAACTTTTACCCGGGCACGGAGGGGTTCTTGACCGTTTTGATAGTTTCTTATTGGTAGCTCCATTGGTGTTCTATTTCTTGGTCTAAAGGGGGAGTTATAGTGGAGCCCGACCTGAAAAAACCACTTAATATTCTAATTAAATTATCCATTGTTCTCCTTTCGCTGTTTATTTTCTTTGCATTGGTGAAATGGATTTTCCCGATATTGGGCAAAATTGCCATTACCCTACCCCTGGTATTGGCCCCTTTTATCGTGGCCTTTTTGTTATCATTGATCATTGACCCTCTGGTAACCTGGCTGCAGCAGCATGGACGGATGAATCGTTCCTGGTCTGTCCTGGTGGCTTTGCTGATAGTTATTGGTGGAATTGGCGGAATTTTAATTGCCGTTATTACCAGAGTAGCCAGAGAGCTGGCCGGATTATATGAACTGGTTAATGCTAATTCAGCTGACATAGTTTTTAGCATAACTAAGCTATTAAATGATTTGCAGTTGGCTTATTTGCGGCTGAATCTGCCGGAGAATCTGCAAAAATCGCTCATCGACAGTCTGGGAGTCGTGGCTGCCAAAATAGAACACCTACTCAGTGGAGCTGCCAGCGGATTAGTGAGCATCCTGTTAAACCTGCCGCAGATGTTTATATTTATACTGATAATTGCCATAGCAACCTTCTTTATTGCCAGGGACTGGCCCACTATGCGCTATAAAGTCCTGGCTATTATCCCTAGAAACCAAAAGGCCAAGGCGAGCTTTTTATTTAATGATCTTATTCATACCTTTGTTGGTTTTCTAAAAGCTGAAACCACTTTGGTATCAATCACGGCCCTCTGGTTTATAGTTGGATTAAAAGTATTGGGTGTTGACTATGCCTTAACAATTGGTATTCTGGCCGGGCTATTTGATATTCTGCCGGTACTGGGTCCGGGGACTTTGATGGTACCTTGGATTATATGGAGTTTTATAGTTGGTAATATCAAACTGGGGATTGGCGTTCTGGTTATCTATATTCTGGCTTCCGTAGTACGTCAGATATTGGAACCACGTATCCTGGGTAATAATATTGGGCTGCATCCTCTGGTTACATTGCTTTCTCTCTATGTTGGCTTGCAGTTGGGCGGAGTAGCGGGCATGATATTAGCACCGGTATTGGTTGTATTTATAATGTCATTAATAAAAGCAGGAGTATTCGATGATATCAAATGGTTTAGAAAACATTCATCCTAAAAAAGTAGTTATTCTGGGGTCAACTGGTTCCATAGGACGGCAAACCCTGGATGTAATTGCTGCTTACCCTGATCGTTTTTCAGTTATTGGCCTGGCTGCCCACCACAATACCAAAGAACTTATTGAACAAGCCAGAAGATTTAATTGTGCGCATCTGGCCCTGGCTAATGAGAATCAGTACGCAGAATTAAAAACCGAATTATTGCCGGGAATGAATGCCGCCGTAGGCCGCGAAGGAATATGTGAATTGGCAGCTTTACCGGATGCAGATCTGGTGGTATCAGCCATCAGCGGAGCGGCAGGGATACTGCCGACGATAGCTGCCTTGCAGAGCGGCCATCCGATAGCACTGGCTAATAAAGAAGCCTTAGTCGCCGCCGGAGACCTGGTTATGAAATTGGCATTAGATAAACAGTTGTCAGTGTTTCCGGTAGACAGCGAACATAGTGCAGTTTTTCAATGTCTGAAAGGTGAAGAACACCAGATAAAGAAAATCTGGCTCACTGCTTCCGGGGGTCCATTTCTGGGTTATACCCGGGCTGAACTGGAACGGGTTACCCCACAAATGGCATTGAAACATCCAAGTTGGGAAATGGGTGCCAAAATATCCGTTGATTCGGCTACTCTTATCAATAAGGGATTGGAAGTAATTGAAGCCCATCATTTATTTAATCTGGGGTATGATTATATTGATGCAATAATTAGCCCTGGCAGCCTGGTTCATGCATTGGTTGAAATGAAAGATGGTGCTTTTCTGGCTCATCTGGGCAGGCCGGACATGAGAATTCCTATTCAGTATGCCCTGACCTATCCAGAGCGCTGGCCCAGTCCGGTTCAGCCTTTATCCCTGGCCGAGGCGGGGACGATTAGTTTTAAAAAGCCTGATATCGATGCTTTTCCCGGCTTTTCCATAGCCATTTCAGCTGGACTCGTGGGAGGTACTATGCCGGCTGTTATGAATGCGGCTAACGAAGTTGCGGTAGCTCATTTCTTAAACGGGAAGATCAGCTTCAACTATATACCCGAAATAATCACTCGGGTTATGGACCGGCACCAATCGCAGAATGATCCGAACCTTGATACAATTCTGCAGGCTGATGCCTGGGCGAGGGAAGTCTGCTGCAGCCTGATTGAAGGGAAGTAATGTAATGGGTACTATTATTAATATCATACTGGCGATTCTGGTGTTGGCTTTGCTGATACTGGTTCATGAGTGGGGACATTTCCTCGCAGCTCGGCGGGCGGGGATAAAAATTCTGGAATTTAGTATTGGGTTTGGCCCTCTGCTGTGGAAACTGCAAAGGGATACTCAATACTCTATCCGCGCGATACCACTTGGCGGCTATGTCAGTATGCTGGGTGAAAATTTGGGTGATGAAAACCAAGAACCAGATTCCTATATGGCCAAAAGCCCGGCTCAGCGCTCCGGGGTAGCATTTGCCGGCCCGTTTGCTAATTTCCTGTTGGCAGTTGTGTTATTTATCTATTTGTTTACTTTCATAGGTACGCCAATTCTAGTTAATAAACCAATTATCGGTGAGGTTATTAGTGATAAGCCGGCCGCCGCAGCTGGCCTTAAGGTTGGCGATTATATAAAAACCGTCAACGGTGAAACAGTTACCACCTGGCAGCAAATGGTTAACCTAATAAAATCTACACCTGAGGGGCAGAAAGTATCGCTGCAGGTTATGCGGAATAACCAACTGGTTAATCTAGATATCCGGCCGATAATGGTCGAAGGAAGGCCGGTTATCGGTATACAGAGCAAAGTGGAATTTAAAAAACTGACTCTGTTTCAGGGGATTAAAGAGGGATTTCGCCAGACCTTTAGTACTACTGGCATGCTGTTAAAAGGCCTGGGAATGATGGTTACCGGTCAGGTTAAAAGTACTGATATTGCAGGACCAATCGGTATTACCAAGATGATAGGTGATGCCGCGGCCGGAGGATGGGTTTATTTAGTTAATTTTACGGCGATGCTCAGCATAAACCTGGGTCTGCTTAATCTGCTTCCCATACCAGCGCTTGATGGAAGCAAAATCATCTTTGCCGGAATCGAAGCCGTTCGGGGTCGCCCCATTGAACCAGAAAGAGAAAACATGATTCACCTGATCGGATTCTTTTTCTTAATTGGTCTTATGATCCTGGTGACTTTCAATGATATCGTTCGGTTAATCAGCGGTTGATAACCATGAAAAGAATTTCGTCAGTAATAAAACTGGGTCAATTAAATATCGGTGGCGGGAATCCGGTTTATGTTCAGAGTATGACTAATACTGATACTCGGGATATTCCAAATACCGTGAGACAGATTAACCATCTGGCTGAAAATGGCTGCGAAATTATTAGAGTTGCGGTACCTGATGAGGAAGCTGCTCTAGCGATAAAATTGATTAAAAATCAAATCACCATACCCCTGGTAGCTGATATCCATTTTAATCATCGGCTGGCACTGCTCAGTTTACAAAGCGGATGTGATGGATTACGGCTGAATCCCGGCAATATTGGCAGTGCCCCCAAAGTACGTGAGGTAGTGGCAGCTGCCCGTGATTTAGGGGTACCCATTCGTATTGGCGTCAATTCCGGATCAGTTTCCCGGGAACTATTAACCAAGTATGGCGGACCAACACCAGAGGCTATGGTTGAGAGTGCCCTAGAACATATTGCCATTTTGGAGAAAATTCATTTCGGGCAAATAAAAATATCGTTAAAATCATCATCGGTGATATCCACTATTGCAGCTTACAATTTGATTGCCGAAAAGGTTTCCTATCCCCTTCATCTCGGAGTTACAGAAGCCGGAACCATTAAACCTGGATTGATAAAATCGGCATTGGGTATCGGCCATCTGCTTCTGCAGGGGATAGGTGACACCATTCGAGTGTCACTTACTGCCAATCCGGTAGAAGAAGTAAAAGCGGCCTGGCAGATGTTAAGTGCCTGTGAATTACGCCGCCGGGGAGTGGAAATAATATCCTGCCCGACCTGCGGAAGAACCGAAATAAATCTGATTGCATTGGCTCAAGAGGCTGAAAATAGATTAAGTCATTTAAAAACCCCATTGAAAGTTGCTATTATGGGATGTGTAGTCAATGGGCCGGGTGAGGCCCGGGAAGCAGATGTAGGAGTGGCAGGCGGACGAGGGGTAGGTATATTGTTCCGCCATGGTGAGGTCGTACGTAAGGTCAACGAGAACGAGCTTCTTGACGAACTGGTTAAAGAAGCGGAGGCGTTGGATGCCGAAATTATTCATAACACTGGAGGTCCCCAATATGCTGGTAAGTGAAATGTTGATACCAACTTTAAGAGAAGATCCGGCCGAAGCTGAGCTGATAAGCCACCGTTTATTATTAAGAGCTGGATTTATTCGCAAGACTACCGCCGGAGTATATACATATTTACCCCTGGCCAGCCGAGTTTTGAGAAAGATTGAACAGATTGTCCGTGAGGAAATGGATAATGCCGGCGGACAGGAGGTTTTAATGCCGATAATCCAACCTCGTGAATTATGGGATGATTCAGGACGGTGGGCAGTTTACGGTGATGAGATGTTTCGCTTAAAAGATCGTCATGAACGTGAATTTTGCCTGGGACCAACCCATGAAGAAGTGGTTACTGATCTGGTCAAACGTGATGCTCATTCTTATCGGGATTTCCCTTTAATGCTTTACCAGATCCAAAATAAATACCGGGATGAGATCAGACCGAGGTTTGGGCTGATGCGGGGCCGTGAGTTTATTATGAAAGACCTATATTCGTTTGATATTAACCAGGAAGGCCTGGATAGGTCTTATCAGAAAATGTATAAGGCTTATCAAAAGATATTTGAACGTATGGGTCTGGCTTACCGGGTAGTTGAAGCAGACAGCGGCGCAATTGGCGGCAATGCCTCCCATGAGTTCATTGTTTTAGCCAGCAACGGTGAATCCGTGATTGTCTACTGTGATGAGTGCCAATATGCAGCCAATGTAGAAAAGGCAGAGGCCGTCCCCCAACCGGTATCTTCTGGTGCCAAATCAGGCAATCTCGAAAAGTTTCCCACCCCGGGTCTGAAAACTATCGACGATTTGGTGCAGGCCACGGGTGAACCAGCTAGTCAATTAGTAAAAACTTTAATTTATGTGGCTGATGGTAAACCGGTAGCAGTATTGATTCGCGGTGACCGGGAACTTAATGAGATAAAACTTAAAAACCTCCTGCAGGCCAATGAACTGGATATGGCTGATGAAGAAAGAGTAAGGCAGACAGTTGGTGCCGGCTTTGGTTCGCTGGGACCGGTTAACCTGCCGTATCCAATTTATGCCGATTTGGAGATCCGGTCGCTGTCCAGTTTCAGTTGCGGTGCTAATGAAGATGGCTATCACTACCGACAGGTTCAGCCGGATCGTGATTTTAAAGTCGAAGCTTATCATGACCTGCGCAATGCTATCGCGGGAGATTACTGTCCTCATTGTCATAATGCCAGTCTGCTCGAAACCAGAGGCATTGAGGTCGGGCATATATTTAAATTGGGTACCAAGTATTCAGAAAAACTTGGTGCCACCTATCTGGCCGAAAATGGGCAACAGTATCCAGTAATTATGGGATGTTACGGTATCGGTGTATCGCGTACCATGGCAGCTGCTATTGAGCAGTGTTATGATGAAGATGGTATAATTTGGCCGGTAGCGATCGCTCCTTATCAGGTAGTCATTATTCCCGTTAACAGTAAAGATCAGGGACAAAAGGATACCGCATTACAGCTGTACCAGGAACTCAGGCAGCAGGGATTTGAAGTAGTTCTGGATGATCGTGATGAACGTGCCGGAGTCAAATTCAAAGATGCTGACCTGGTAGGCTATCCGGTTAGAATTACCGTAGGTAAAGCTCTTAAGGACGGGGAAGTAGAGATTAAGGTTCGTTGGGAAAGTGAAAATAATCGAGTTGCGGTAAATGAGGCGGTTGCTAGGGTTAATCATTTGATCAGAGAATAAAAATTGGGTCACGTTGGGGGGATATCGATGAGCATAGCCGAAATCATACTGAGGCTAGCGCTGGCCTGTTTGCTAGGGGCACTTATCGGGTTGGAACGTGAAAGCCTGAATCGACCTGCAGGATTACGCACTTATACTCTGGTATGCGTCGGCTCAGCTCTGGCAATGATTGTATCTTTGGACATGTACTATCAGTACCACAATACTGTCAATGCTGATCCCGGGCGTATTGCGGCGCAGGTAGTAAGCGGCATCGGCTTTTTGGGGGCTGGTACCATCATGCGGGAAGGCGCTACGGTCAGAGGGCTGACCACTGCCGCTGGCCTCTGGGTGGTTGCCTGTGTAGGACTGGCAGCCGGGGCAGGACTGTATCTGCCGGCAATTATTACTACCGCCCTGGTACTTTTTGTTCTGATCTATTTTTTCCGGTTTGAACAGCGGATCACCGGAATGAGAGAATATAAAGCCTTTATCATGACTATCGATGACCGGCCTGGGCAAATTGGACGGATTGGATCAGTACTGGGTGATCTGGGGGTATCAATTAAAAACATTAACCTTCACCATCTGGATGATGATGATGGATTGGAAGTTGAGGTCATGCTTTATCTACCTACCCACATTCATCCCAGTGATGTAATTGACCACTTGTCTAATATCGCCGGAATGCGCAGTGTCGATCGCTTGAATTAGTTTTGGGGAGTGTACCAGTGGGTAGCTTTTATAACTGGGTTACCAACGAATTGCATATAAACCTTAACTCTTCCTGGTTAGACTGCGAAGTAGTTGATGTTGATATTTATCGTGAAAGCCAGCGTCTGCAAATTACGCTGGCGCTTCCTTGTGCCGTAAACAATGCTGAACTTGAACACCTGGAAAGCTTGATTGCTGCCAAAGTCCGGGTAAATAAAGTGGGTATCAAACCAAAGTGGCTATTGCCTGATGAAACCTTGAATTCATTGATAAAAGAGCAGGAGGCAGAACTGCGTCATGTAATACTTAACGAAGACCTTTTTAACACCGAATTAGTCACCTGGGATATCGACGAGGGAAAGATTAATTTGGTGGCTGCCGACCTGAAAGTCTGGGAGAGTTTGTTGGAAAATGAAGTATGCTCAAGGCTGGCAGAATGGATAAATGATCAGTATCGGGTAAATGTCCTGGTTAAGACCACCTGCGGCCAAAGGGTTAACAACGGGTGTCAGCCCCAGGAAGAACAGATGGTAAAACTCAAGGCGGCCACTTTTATCGAAGGCCGTGAAAAAAAGAATGTTACCCGCAAATCGGCTGGAAAGAATGAAAAAGCTCCGCCATTCATTGATAATCTTCATGATTTAGATGAAGGTATGGGCCGGGTTACGATAAATGGTCAGGTGTTTGCCGTCGACACCAAAACCTTAAAAGGCAATCGAAATCTGGTCATTTACTCGATTACCGATTATACTGATTCCCTCCTGGTTAAACACTTTCTCTCAGATAATCAAGAAACCGTTAATGCGGTTGGTGAATGGATACAAATTGCCGGACATCTCCAGTATGATAATTTTGAACATGAGATGGTGATGATTGCTGACCATATCAGGTTGATCGAGCCGCGGCAGCGGGAGGATAATGCACCAGAAAAAAGGGTTGAATTACACGCTCATACGGTTATGAGCGCCCTTGACGGTATGGTACCAGTAGCAGAGCTGGTTAAAACCGCTGCCCGCTGGGGACATCAAGCGATTGCGATTACCGATCATGGGGTGGTACAGGCCTTCCCTGAGGCCTACCAGGTGGGGGAAAAAGCCGGAATAAAGGTCATTATGGGTATGGAGGGTTATCTAGTTGATAAAGATATCCAGTCCAGAGCTTATCATATAATTCTGTTAGCCAGGAATTATGTCGGACTGCGTAATCTTTACCAACTGGTTTCCTGTTCTTATTTGGACAATTTTTATCGGACTCCCAGACTGAAACGGCAGGACATTATTGATCATCGGGAGGGCCTGATTATAGGTACTGCTTGTGAGGCAGGGGAATTATTTCAGGCTCTGCTGCAGGGTGATGATAACAGTCAGCTGGAACAGATAGCTGCCTTTTATGATTACATCGAAATCCAACCGCTGGGTAACAATGCCTTCATGTTGCGGGAAAACGTTGTGGACACGGAGGAAGAATTAATCAGAATCAATCGGCAGCTGGCTGATCTGGGAAATCGTTTGAACTTACCGGTAGTAGCTACCGGAGATGTTCACTTTCTTGAGCCTGGTGACGAGGTTTTCAGACGGATTCTGCAAGCGGGTAAAGGGATGGATGATGCTGAATTCCAGGCTCCATTATATCTTCATACTACGGAAGAGATGCTGAATGAGTTTAAGTATCTGGGCGAAGAGGAAGCAAGAAGGGTGGTTATTACCAATCCTCAGGCGATCGCCGATCAGATTGAAACGATAAAACCGGTTCCCGATGAATTGTATACCCCGACTATTGATGGCGCCGATGAAGTAATCACCAGCTTATCCCGGGAAAAAGCCGTGCAATTATATGGACAGCCGCTGCACCCGCTGGTAACTGCACGTTTGGATAAAGAATTAACCTCCATTGTCGGCCACGGCTTCAGCAACCTGTATTATATTGCCTACCGATTAGTCAAAAAATCCAACGAGGATGGGTATCTGGTAGGATCCAGGGGTTCGGTCGGTTCATCATTTGTCGCCTATCTGACTGGAATAACCGAGGTAAACCCGTTGCCTCCGCATTATGTCTGCCCGGTCTGCCAGCACAGTGAGTTTATCACCGATGGGTCAATTGGCTGCGGGGCTGACCTGGAACCAGCTTTCTGTTCGGAGTGCGGCCATGAATATCGGCGTGATGGTTTCGATATTCCCTTTGAAACATTTTTAGGTTTTGACGGTGATAAGGTACCGGATATTGACCTCAACTTTTCCGGGGATTATCAGGCCAACGCTCATCAATTTGTTGAGGAGCTGTTTGGGCACGACAAGGTTTTTCGAGCCGGAACTATTTCCACGGTAGCAGAAAAAACCGCTTATGGATTTGTTAAGAAGTACATGGAAGCCAAGTCGATCAAATATCGAACCCCGGAAATCGAACGATTGGTCAAGGGGATTACCGGAGTGAAACGAACTACCGGACAGCATCCCGGCGGTCTGATGATTGTACCCCGGGAAAAAGATGTTCACGAATTTACCCCGCTGCAGCATCCGGCTGATGATCCGAAATCCGGGGTAACAACTACCCATTTTGACTATCATTCGATTTCGGAGCGGTTAGTTAAGGTTGATATCCTGGGCCATGATGATCCTACCATGATTAGAACCTTGAATGATCTGACCAAATTTGACGCCAGATTAGTTCCCATGGACGAACCAAAAGTAATGAGTTTGTTTTCAAGTACTGAAGCCCTGGGGGTTACCCCCCAGCAGATCAGATCTGAAGTCGGAACTTACGGAGTTCCCGAATTTGGCACCCGTTTTGTCAGGCAGATGCTGGAGGCAACCAGGCCCTGCACTTTTGCCGAACTAATTCGCATCAGCGGATTGTCACATGGCACCGATGTTTGGCTGAACAATGCACAAACCTTGATTGCAGAACAAACGGCCACCTTAAATGAGGTAATTGCCACCCGTGATGATATAATGACCTATCTGCTCCGCAATCAGGTTCCTGCTAAAATGGCCTTTAAAATCATGGAAAGTGTACGTAAAGGCAAGGGGTTAACCGATGAATATATTGATGCCATGCAGGGATGTGAAATACCTGAGTGGTATATTAATGCCTGCCTGAAAATTAAATACATGTTCCCCAAAGCTCATGCGGTAGCCTATGTTATGATGGCTTACCGCATCGCCTATTACAAGGTTTATTATCCGCAGCAGTTTTACGCCGCCTACTTTTCCATCCGGGCGGAGGACTTTGATACCGAGGCTGCCCTGGCTGGCTATGACCGGGTGGCAGAAAGACTGAAGGAAATTGAAAAGATGGGTATGGGAGCCCCTCCCAAAGAAAAGAATCTATTACCGGTGTTGGAATTAACTCTGGAAGCTCTGGCCCGAGGGATTAAATTCCTGCCAGTAAATATATGGGAATCAGATGCTGCCTATTTTAAAGTGACTGATGATGGGATTATTATTCCGTTTAATGCTTTACCAGGAGTAGGCAACCAGGCTGCCCGGGCAATTGTGGAAGCCCGAAAAGATGGCTCTATATCTTCAGTTCAGGATTTGCAGGTCAAAGCGCATATTTCTACCCCTGTCGTGGAAATACTCAAAAATGCAGGCTGTCTGGCTGAGTTACCTGAAAGCTCACAAATTGCGCTTTTTGCCTGAATTTAGTGCTGCCATCCCTTGTACATATTGGTTTTACTGTGCTATACTGCAAATAAGGTGGCAAATAGTGTAATGCTAAGAGTGGGTTAGAGCCCACTCTTTCTGTTGATACATAGGGATCAAAGAATAAGGTGGTATTTTATTGCAAAATCATGAACTTGTCGCTCGCCTCGAAGAAAAATTGGAAGTATTGTTGCAGCCAAAAGGGTTGGAAGTGGTTGACGTACAGTACCTGTCATTTGAAGGTAGTATGGTGCTCCGAATTTTCATCGATAACCCTGAAACGGGAGTAGACCTTCAGACTTGTGAGCGAACCAGTCGGGTGATTAGTGAATGGTTGGATATCAATGATCCTATCCCGGGAGATAGCTATCTGTTGGAAGTATCGTCACCGGGTATTGACAGGATACTCAAGAAAGACCGTGACTTTAAGCGCTTTGAGGGCAGTCAGGTTAAGGTTAAACTCAAGCAGAAAATTGATGGCCAGCGCAATCTTAAAGGTATTTTAGTTGGTTATGACCCGGAAAGTATCACGATCATGGTTGACGATAAATCATGGCAATTGCCGCGGGCACAAATAGCTTATACGCGTTTGGATCCTGAAATATAAGAGGAGGATAGAGGGAATGGCAAATGAACTCATCCAGGCATTGACCGACATCGAAAAGGAAAGAGGCATTCCCAAGGATGTTTTAATAGATGCGATTGAATCAGCTCTTAAAACTGCCTACAAAAAGAACTTCGGTTCCAATCAGAATGTTACCGTCGAGTTAAACCCTATCACCGGCGAGGTGACTGTGTTTGCCCGCAAGTTGGTAGTGGAAGAGGTTACCGACGATCGCACTCAGGTATCATTAAGCGAAGCCCAGGAAAGCAACCCGGAATTACAGCTGGATGATGAAATGATATTTGAGGTTACCCCGGCGGAATTTGGCCGTATTGCTGCTCAGACTGCCAAACAGGTAGTTATTCAGCGGCTCAGAGAAGCGGAACGTACTCTTATTTATGATGAGTTTTCCAGCCGCGAAGGTGAATTAGTTACCGGTACTGTAGCCAGAGTTGAGCAAAAAATAGTATACCTTAATCTGGGAAGAACTGAAGCAACCATGCTGCCTCAGGATCAAATTGCATCGGAAAGCTATTATCCGGGTATGCGGATTAAGGGATATATTTATGAGGTTCGTCGTTCGGCCAAAGGACCGCAGGTGTTTATATCTCGATCCCATCCTAATTTTCTGAAAAGGCTATTTGAATTAGAGGTACCAGAAATATATGATGGTTTGGTTGAGATCAAATCCATTGCCCGTGAAGCCGGAGCCAGGTCCAAGATTGCTGTTTATTCGCGGGACGAAAAGATTGACCCGGTCGGATCCTGTGTCGGCCCCAGGGGTATTCGGGTACAAAATATTGTTCGTGAGTTAGGCGGCGAAAAGATCGATATTATTAAATGGTCGACTGATGTGGCAGAGTTTGTAGCTAATGCCCTCAGTCCTTCGCGGGTAGTCTATGTAAATGTATTTGAAAATGAAAAAACTGCCCGGGTGGTAGTCCCCGATTATCAATTGTCACTGGCAATCGGTAAAGAGGGGCAAAACGCCCGTCTGGCAGCCAAACTAACCAGTTGGAAGATAGATATTAAGAGTGAAAGCCAGTTTGAGGAAGGAAGTTAAACCTTGGTCAAGGTAAAAAAATTACCACAGCGGATGTGCGTAGGATGCCGGGAAATGAAAAATAAGAAAGAGTTGATCCGGATTGTACGCAATAAAGATGGTGAGATAAGTATCGATCGTACAGGGAAAAAACCTGGCCGAGGCGCTTATTTATGTCCTGCATTATCGTGCTTTAAAGATGCAGTAAAAGGGAAAAGACTGCAAAAGGCTTTGGAGCATGATATACCTCCTGAAGTTATTGCTGATCTTGAAAAGGAACTAACTCCCAATGAGGACTAATCGAGTACTACAGCTGGTTGGACTGGCGGCTCGGGCGGGCCAGGTAACCAGTGGGACAGAGGCAGTTAAAAACAGTATACTAAGAAAGAAGGCATATTTATTGATATTAAGCAACGATATAGCTGACAACACCAGCCGGGAACTAATTGCTGCCTGTCAGCGTACCGGTGTGCACCATATATGTAATGGTAATAAATATGAATTAGGGCAGGCGGTAGGCAAAGCCTACCGGGTTGCAGTTACCATTAATGAACCAAGGTTAGCCCAAAGAGTATTATCTGAGTTGGAAGCAGTGCAGGATCCTAGTACAAACATGGGGGTGGATTAATGAGTAAGGTCCGGGTACACGAACTAGCAAAAGAATTTGATATACCCAGCAAAGATATGGTAACAAAAATGCAGGCAATGGGTCTGGATGTCAAGAACCATATGAGTACGATTGAGACATCACAGGCTGATTGGGTGCGCCGAAAATTAGCCACTAATCCATCTCCCAGCAAAATTACGGCCAAAAACCCTATCGAAAATCGCCCCAAAGCTGAAGGGCAGATGTCCGGTAGACTACCAGGAAAGCCCCGTGGGGAGAGCCAAGCTGCTGCCAATTCCGGAGATGATAAAACACGTAGCGATAGAACCTATCAAGCAAGAACCAATCCTGAAAATAATCTGACCATTGATAAAGATAAAGCCGCCGCCACTCCCGGAAATGACCCAAATGAGCGCCGTCCGCAAGGTGGGCCGGGTCAGGGCTATGGCGAGCGCCGTCCGCAGGGACAGCCGGGTCAGGGTTATGGTGACCGCCGTCCACAGGGACAGCCGGGTCAGGGTTATGGCGACCGCCGTCCGCAGGGACAGCCGGGTCAGGGTTATGGCGACCGCCGTCCGCAGGGACAGCCGGGTCAGGGTTATGGTGACCGCCGTCCACAGGGACAGCCGGGCCAGGGTTATGGTGACCGCCGTCCACAGGGACAGCCGGGTCAGGGTTATGGCGACCGTCGTCCGCAGGGACAGCCGGGCCAGGGTTATGGTGACCGCCGTCCGCAGGGACAGCCGGGTCAGGGTTATGGTGACCGCCGTCCACAGGGACAGCCGGGCCAGG
>JBLNAA010000139.1:0-25319 GCA_050259135.1 Methylocystaceae bacterium
ATTATCTCCATTGAGGATGGCATGGCAGAGGATGACTGGGATGGTTGGCGGCTGCTCACCAGCAAAGTGGGTAAAAAGATCCAATTGGTAGGGGATGACCTCTTTGTTACCAATGTGAAGCTGCTCCGGGAAGGCATAACCACGGGAGCAGCCAACAGCGTGCTGATCAAGCTGAATCAGATCGGAACCCTGACCGAGACCCTCGACACCATTGAGATGGCCAGAAGGGCTGGATATACCTGTGTAGTATCCCATCGTTCCGGTGAGACGGAGGATGCGACCATTGCTGATGTCGTAGTTGCCACTAATTCAGGGATGATAAAAACTGGAGCTCCCGCCCGCAGTGACCGGGTAGCCAAATACAATCAGCTGCTGCGGATTGAGGAAGAATTGGACGAAAGAGCTATCTTTAAAGGCAAACAGGTATTCTACAATCTCGGCTGGCGGTAACAGCATCAAAACGAACCCCACCCGCCGCGGGTGGGGTTTTCCGTTTATCTTCTGATCGGCAGATCTTAAAAGGAGAGAGTATTACTGTTAAAGCATGAAACGGTTTTATTTGATCTTGATGGTACCTTAACTGACCCGGGGGTAGGTATAACTAATTCGGTAGCCTATGCCTTAAGCCGTTACGGCATCACGGTGGCTGACCGTAAAGAGCTGTACCCATTTATAGGTCCGCCCTTGATGCACTCATTTCGAGATTTTTATGGCATGGATGAGGCAATAGCACGGCAGGCGGTTGGATATTATCGGGAATATTTTCAGGACCAGGGTATCTATGAAAACGAGCTTTATCCGGGGATCGATGATTTGTTAAACAGTTTGCAGCGACAAGGCAGGCGTTTGGCTTTGGCGACTTCCAAGCCAACCGTTTTTGCCGAGAAGGTATTGTTACATTTTGACCTGCTCCAATATTTTCCGCTGGTAGTAGGAAGCAATCTGGATGGTACACGGGTGGAAAAGGTGGAGGTTATTGCCCACACTCTGTCACGCCTGGGTAAACCAACCCTGACTTTGATGGTCGGTGATCGTAAATATGATATAATGGCGGCTCATCAGTTGGGGATTGATGCCCTGGCAGCAGGATACGGTTATGGCAGCCGTGAGGAATTAATGGAAGCGAAGCCGGACTATATAGCTGACACCGTAGCGGATTTGCAGGGTATGTTTGTTGATGATAAATAGCAGACAGCTTGTAATCAAGTAATGGCTTATGCTAGAATGTAACAGTTATTAATAGGCCTTTAGGAGGTGAAGCTGTGCTCAAGATTATTCTAACCATATTGCAGGTTATCTGCGCTCTGGGATTGATAGCTTTTGTATTGCTACAATCGGGGAAAAGTGCGGGCCTTTCGGGCAGCATCACCGGGGCTGGTGCCGAAATATTTGGCAAGAAGAAGGGTATGGACGAGCTGTTCAGCAAGTTATCCCTTTATAGTGCAATTGGCTTTATGGTATTTACGCTTGCCGCGGCTCTTGTATAATTAACCAGTAAGCTGTCAGGGCTGTCATCTAAAGACAGCCCTTTCCTTTTTCTATGGTTTGTTAAATGAAAGGTTAATGATGGCAAACTATTATTATGTATGGAATGAAGCGCAGCCTTTTTTCTTAACTGGCTCCTCAACCGCTATTTTATTGCTGCATGGTTTTACTGCCTCGCCTTCGGAGGTAAAAGCCCTGGGTTTATTGCTGCAGCATAAGGGCTACACCGTAAGTGCCCCCCTCCTGCCCGGGCATGGTTCCCATCCCCGGCACCTCAATGCTACCAGTACGGAAGAATGGCAGCAGGCAGTAAGCAATGAGCTGGAATATCTGAACGCTTCCTACCAACAGGTATTTATGGTGGGGTTATCTCTGGGCGGACTGCTGGCACTTTGGACCATGGAGCAGAGATTAGCCATTAGCGGTGTGGTGGCTATTAACCCAGCTCTGGAATTAAAAAGCCGTCTTACCCGACTGGCTTATCCATTAAGTAAAACCCTGGGTTATATGCCGAAAGGTCATAAGAAAATAACTGAGAGTCTGGAAAAACAGGGGAGATTTGCTTACGATGTCATTCCGGTTAAATCATTTCTTCAGCTTGACCAACTGCGGAAACAGATTTGGCAGGATGTCAAATGCTTAGATGGCAATTTACTGATTATTCAATCACGGAATGACGAAACGGTTAATTCGGCTGCTGTAGCAGATTTTTTTGGCCAAATACCCGCTGAGGGCAAGCAATATCTGGAACTGTTGAATTCGGGTCATGTAGCAACCATGGGACCGGAAAAAGAAATGATAGCCGAGGCAATTCATGCAGCTATAACCTCCTGGACTAACAAATAGAAGCGGCGGCTGATAAGCCGCCGCTTTAATTTTATAGTCCTAATTGTTCGGCATCCTGCTGCATGGCAGCCAGGCTGAGGGCCAGGAATTCTTCCAGTTCCAGTCCCAATTCGGTGCAGGAGGCCATATTATCACGGTTTGCTCCTTTGGCAAAGGATTTTTCCTTAAAACGTTTCTTAAGGGATTTTACCTCCACAAATGCCAGTTGCTTTTCCGGACGTACCAGAGCGGCAGCGGTAATAAAGCCGGAAGTGGGGTCAGCGGCAAACAATGCCTTATCAAGCTGGCTGATACGTGGCAGATTGTGGGCCTCGTTATGTACCTTAACCGCATAGACTACCCCTGACGGAAAGCCTGCGTCTGTTAACATTTCGGCTCCCACCAGGGAATGACGATTAGGATCATCAGCTGTTGATTCGTAATCAATATCGTGTAATAGTCCGGTTAATCCCCACTCAGTTTCATCCTCACCCAGGTGACGGGCCAATCCCCGCATAATGGACTCGACGGCCAACGAATGTTTAATCAAATGGTCATTCTTTAAATGCTGCTGTAAATAAGCTAATGCTTCCTCACGCTTCATACTGCTATTCGCCTCCTAATTTAAGCGCCAAATAAGTACATAACAATCTGCAAGTATACTACCCTTTATTGACAGTGGAGGCAACCCAACAGTAAGCTGATTGATCACTTAGTCTGGCAGTAAACCACATAACTTGCTCCCCAGCAGCTGGCATCAGGACCTTTATTACTGTCTCATATTTTTCGGCCGAAGGTATGATATGAACCAGGTTATTAGGAGCCTCTATGAGCAGATTCTGATTGTAGATGGCCTGGTCCTCTTCAGGGAATACCGCCAGGTAGAATATATCGGCCTCCACCAGATCGTGGAAGAAATGCGTCCCAAAGGAGAGCTCGGGAGTAAAACCACTGCTGATAAAGGCGATCTCGGTTAGTATTGAGGCGTGATTTATCTCAGCAAAGCTGACCGGAACACCGAGTGAAGGTGTACTGGTACCCCAGCGGCCGGGACCAGCCAGCATAAAGGTTAGACCCCGCTGACCCAAAGCCCGGTTTAATTGTCCTACCAATCGTGCCACCTGATAGCGGTCAGTCAATGGCAGTCCAGCATATTGTTCCGGTACTACATAAATCAGGGCATCTACAGCATGAGATCGGTTGCCGCCCATGGTATGGCCCTGGGTTGCCATAATGGTTTGCGGCTCACGGGTAATGGGTTCTTCATTCAGGATAGTGCCCTTTTGATTATTAATTCCGAAAGGGCGACATTGCAGGAGGTTTAAATTAAAAGTTTTACGATTAAGGTTAGTATTGATAGTAAACTCGACTTCGACAGGATGACCATAATTGCTTTCCAGCACTTTAAGCAGACGCTGCATGGTTTTCCAGAATCTGACTATAGGGAAAAGCTGCCGAAAATCTAATACCCAGATTTCATCAGAAGATAATCTGGAGGCCAGCCGCGAAGCCCGGGATGCAATCAAGTGCCAGATTCTGATCTCCTCTTTCAGGCAAGTAAAGCTGGTCAGTGGCAGTGACACCAGTTTGTTGTTTTGCAGGTCAATAACATCCACCAGATGCTGGGAGTAGCGATGGGTATCTTCGGGGGAGGAGACCGGCTGCAGCTCAGGGTGATCCAGGGAGGCAATCAGTGGGTAGTCTTCATCGACACGGTCAACTGCCCGGGTACCCATTCCGAAAACGAGCCGTAAAAGGCCGGCATCAGGATCTAACTTGGGGTGCCAGATATAAGGGTTGCAGGACAAGCCTACCCCGGCTAAATCCGGAAAGAAATACCGATCATGATTAGCTCCGGATACGCGCTGAACCAGCAGTCCCATTTGCTCATCGAGTCCTGATAAACCCCGCTGGTCAAGATAGACCAGGGTATTTATATCAATAGTGCTGGCGTAGACCTGCCGGACTGCTTCGAAAAAATTCTGCAGGCGTTCAGCAGGGGAACCCTGGTTGGCACAGAAGACACTCTGATACTTACCGGCAAAAGCGCTGTTGTAGCTGTCCTCCAACAAGCTGCTGGAGCGGACAATGATTGGCGACTGACCAAAATAATCAAGCAGGTATTGAAATTGTTCGCTGACCGCTTCTGGTATCTTGCCATGCACGATTCTTGCCCGCAGGATATCCAGGGTTTGTCGATCAGCGGAGTGTTTCCTTACCTGTTGCAGCAGTCCCCAGCAATCGTTTTCAATCAAAAAAGTATAGTAAACATCAGAACCGATATAAAAGGAATCGTGTGGTTCAAGGTACTGCTGCCAGGGTAAAGAAGTATCCTGCTCCAATATAGCCCGGGCTAAAAGCATACCTACCGATTTACCGCCAATAAAACCGGAACCTATCATCCGGTGACGGATGGCAATTAGATGATTCAGGTTAAAATGATAACGGGCCAGCTCCAGTATTCTTTCATCACGCCCGAGCATCATACGGGCTAGTCGTTCAACTAAGAGCTGCTCCTGCTCCGGATCGATGTCGGTGTTTTGCGACTGTTCGGCTTGGAGAAAGACCTTATCCCAGTAGTCTAATTGGCGGCCGGTATCGCCTGGTCGGGTTTGATTACTGCGGGTGAATAAGCGAGCAGCCTCCAGACTGTTGGTTATCGGGTCAAAAGTGCTGCCATTTTGAATATGGGGCAGGTACATAGTAGGTGAGTAACGGTTATAGACCTTAAGCGGATGGATGTACATATGCTGCTGTACCTGGTACAGGTCAAGGAACAGCTGAGTAGTTTCACGGATACGGGCTATGGTCTGATAGGAATTTTGACCGCGAAGGATAGTAAAATAGGCAACGGTATCAAGTTCATAGAGATAGGGACAGGTGATGCGAAAGAAGTTGCCAACCATGAGATCGGTGGTCCAGGTCGATACTAATTCCGATAAGGAATCAAATATATAAAATACCCCCCGCCCTTCCTGGGTGGCGATTTGGTATACTCGGGAGGAGAAGCCTTCAAAACCCAGTTCAGCATCTAAATTATAAACCATATCAGCATTTTCAATGAGCGGTTCATGCTGACCGAAACGCAGATATACCAGGCGGCGGTTTTCATTATGAGCCTGATTGGCAAATTGACGGGCAAAGTAAGCATAATCCTCGAGCCGATCAACCTGCCAGACGACATTATCCCCGAGCCGAAGATAGTCAATTACCGGGTCCAGACCGGATAAACCGGTTGATATTCGTTCTGTCATGGTGTCCTCCCTTTACATAAAATAACCACCATAGTTAAATTATAACGGGGACAACTGAAATAAAGCCATAGTTGTCCGGCGGCCTAATAAGCAAGCCGGCAAAGGGTATAATAGAAATTACATTAGTTACCAATAAGGCAGGAGGATAACACTAGATGACCCACACCGTTCTTGGCCCTGATGAATTGTTGGATTATATGCGGCAGGAGAGTTACAAGCCGCTTTCGTATCAAGAATTAATAAGTGAATTCAATATATCAGCTGAGGAAGAGACGCGGGTAAGCGAACTGCTGGGGCGGCTGGAGAAAGACGGTGAAATTGTAAAGACCCGGCGAGGGAAATATGGCCTGCCGGAAATGATGAACCTGATACGGGGAACCTTGTCAGTTACTGCTCGGGGCTATGCATTCGTAACCCCGGATACCGGCAGTGGCGAGGATATTTTTGTCTATGGCCGGGAGTTGAATGGGGCTATGCATAATGACCGGGTAATGGTGCGCTTAAGTCGGCTGGCTGAAGGGCAGTCGCGGGCTGAAGGTGAAGTCGTCAGGGTTATTCACCGGGCCCATCATGAGCTGGTCGGTACTTACCGGAAAATACGCCAGGTTACCCAGGTGGTTCCGGATGACCCCCGTCTGCACACCTATCCGATTTTTGTCCATCCCGGGAAAAAGCTCAAACTGCAGGATGGGGACAAGGTGGTAGTAAAAATTAAAACCTGGCCGGGCAAGGATGGATACGCTGATGGCAGCATCACTGAGGTACTAGGCGGCTTTCAGGAGCCCGGTGTTGATGTGTTATCGATTATTCGCAAGTACCAGCTGCGGGACAGTTTTCCTCCGGAAGTGGAAAAGCAAGCGGATACGCTGGCCAGACCGGTAAGCAGTGAAGATCTGGAGCATCGGGTGGACTTGCGCGGCCTGCGGATGGTGACCATCGATGGTGAGGATGCCCGTGACTTGGATGATGCCATCAGTATCAGCCGTTGGGATGAAGGTGGTTATGAATTGGGAGTCCATATTGCGGATGTATCCTACTACGTTCGCGAGGACAGCGCGTTGGACCTCGAGGCCAGAGAGAGAGCCACCAGTGTATATCTGGTTGATCGGGTACTGCCGATGCTGCCGCCCGTTCTCTCCAACGGCATCTGCAGTTTGAATGCGGGAGAGCCGCGGCTGGCCTACTCATGTTTGATGAAAATTGATCCCGCCGGTGAAATCAGAGAATATTCTATTGTCAGGGCAGTAATTCAGGTTGATGAACGCATGACCTATACGGCAGTCAACAAAATTCTGAAGCAGGGTGATGCCGAGCTGATAGAGCGTTATGCTGAGCATATAGAGGATTTCAAATTGATGGCTGAATTGTCTGGAATACTTCGCCAACGGCGCATTCAGAGAGGATCGCTGGATTTTGATTTCCCTGAAGCCAAGGTAATATTGGATGAGGAAGGCCATCCGCTGGCGATCAAGAAACGTGAATCGGGCCTGGCGGAAAATATTATTGAGGATTTTATGATTGCCGCCAACGAAGTAGTAGCCCAGCATATATATGACTGCAGCTGCCCGGTGCTGTACCGTATACATGAAAAGCCGGCGGAAGAGAAGATAAATGACTTAAACCAGGTTTTAAAAGCATATGACCTGCATATTCCAGAGTACCCGGAGCCAAAAGCGGTGCAGGCGGTGCTTGATTATATTAAAGGCCGGCCGGATGAGAGAATTATCAGTACGCTGATCCTCAGATCCATGCGCCATGCCCGTTATTCACCACTGGCTATCGGGCATTTCGGCCTGGCCTCCAGGTATTACTGCCATTTTACCTCTCCGATCAGACGCTACCCGGATTTGGTAGTACATCGTATGCTCAGCCTGCTCAGCCAAAGCGGACTGGCCGAAAAGAAAAGAATGAGCCTGGCTGGTAAAATGCAGGTTTTGGGTGATCATTGTACGGTAAGAGAAATGTCATCTGAAGAGGCTGAACGCGATTCGATTGATATTAAAAAAGCTGAGTACATGGCTCCTTTACTGGGAAGAGTTTTTGCCGGCACCATATCCTCGGTTCTTTCCTTTGGCTTTTTTGTTGAGTTAACCAACACGGTCGAAGGGCTGGTCCATATTTCTTCTATCGTTGACGATTATTATCTGTTTGATGATAAGAGTTACACCCTTTATGGAAAGCATCGGGGAACACGTTACCGTATTGGCGATCAGGTTATCGTGAAACTGAATAATGTTAATGTTGGTGAGGCGAAAATTGACTTTGAATTGTATGACGGTGATGAAGAGCCACTTGACCTGGATCAAATAACGGTGGAGGAACGAGTCAGCACCCCCCAAATCAATTTTGTCAGCGAATTGCCGGAACCTATAGCAGCACCGCGGGTAAGTACTGCTGCCAGTAGACCTAAAAGCAAAAAACTGACCGGCAGTGAACATGTTCGTACCCGAAAGAAAAAAAGCTGATGGTTTTAAACCCGGTTTTAAACCAGACAGCAGTTTATGGAATAAAATAGACTAAGGTATCTGTATGGTTAATTTGATTTGTGATAAATGGGTGGAGAAAAATCGATTGTAAGGCGATATTATTGTAGAAGCCATTTTCAAGAGGTTGTTAATTGGTTATGTATAAACCGGGCGAGAGGAGAATGACCATGGCAGGGGGCAGTATAATCGGTACTGTGGGCTTGCTACCATTGTGGGGAGTAATCAACGGTAAACCCCTCGATATTGATTACAATTTGATTTATAAGGGTTTTACCGACACCATGAATGGGCAGGCGGAATCCGCTATTATTAATCTCCTGATTGGCGGTCTTATATGTTGGGGCATGTGGTCACTGATGAAATGGCTTTTTAAACGTGATGAAAAGCGTAAATTGGAAACCTGGCAGAAAATAGACACCATTAAACCGGACTATGAATATAAGGGTTCGGGGCAAAAACGGCAGTGGATGAGGATAGAGGCAGAGGCGGGTTTTAGCTTCTGGCTGCTCAATCCTCAGGGACAGATAATTGGTGATGCGGTATCTGAACACCTGCTGGACTTAAGTGCCGGCGGGTTATCATTTTATACTGATGAGATTCTCGACATTGACAAACAGCTGCACATGCAGTTAGATCTTGGTAAGCCACCCATCCTAAAACTCACTGGCCGGGTAGCCCGGGTTCAATTCAGCCCGGAGGGTGAAGTCAAACGCTACATGATCGGGGTACAATTTATTGGTATCCGGACCGGTGAACAGGACCGAATAATTAAACATACCTTGAACAGCCAGCGTAAGGTAATCGAGGAGCAAAAAAGAGCTTCCGAGGTATGCCCTAACTGTGGTCAGCCTTTACCATTTAATGATCGGGGCGAACCAGGTCCCTGTGAGCATTGTGCGGCAGAAGAAGCTAATTCTGCGGCAGCTGAGGCAGCCGCTGCCAACCCCGGAACTAACAGTTAATCGAACCCGAAAACGGTCTGGGCTGGATACCCCACTTAATATGGGGTATTCTTTTGTGTGAAGGTTTAAATCCATATCAAATTTAATCTAGGAGTTATATTCATGACCGATATCGAAAATAAGGTGGACAAGGGGAAAATTGAACAGGCGGTTCGCATGATATTGGAGGCCATCGGGGAGAATCCAGAACGTGAAGGCCTGCGGGACACACCGGCACGGGTAGCCCGGATGTATGAAGAGCTGTTTGCGGGGCTGCATCAGGACCCCAGGCAATATCTGCAGGTAGTATTTACGGAACATCACGATCAGATGATCATTGTCAAGGATATTCCCTTATATTCGATCTGCGAACATCATCTGGTACCTTTTGTTGGCAAAGCCCATGTTGTCTATATGCCGCGAGAAGGCAAACTGATAGGGCTGTCCAAGATTGCGCGAGTAGTGGAAGTCTATGCGCGCCGGCCCCAGGTTCAGGAAAGACTGACTTATCAGATTGCCGAGACCTTCATGGAAGTCTTGAATCCTTATGGTGTGATGGTGGTTATTGAAGCCGAGCATATGTGTATGTCAATGCGCGGGATTCGAAAGCCGGGAACCACAACTATTACCTCGGCAGTACGCGGAAAGTTTGAAAAGGATAATCGATCCCGCAGCGAGGCATTATCACTGATAATGAAGGATCGTTAACTTATACTAATGATCTTGATCGAACCTGATTATAGTACCTGTTTAGGAGGTAGGTCTATGTTGCCCGACATGTCAGTCCAGAAGTATATTACCGAACTGGCTTCCAATTCCCCGGCCCCCGGGGGCGGCAGTGTAGCAGCGCTATCCGGTGCCCAGGGGGCAGCCTTAATCAGCATGGTCAGTGAATTAACCGTAGGGAAACCTGGTTATGAGGAAGCAGAAACCATAATCAAGACCCTGGGGGAAAAGGCAGCTGCCACAGCCCGTGAGCTGGTAAGGTTGATGGATGTCGATGCGGAGGTCTTTCCCCGGGTTATAGCTGCATTTAAGCTGCCAAAAACCAGTGATGAAGAAAAAGATAAACGTACCGCCGCCATTCAGGTAGCTTACAAGGCAGCAGCGGATGTTCCGATGCTGGTGGCGGGAGAATGTTTGCAGATACTTAAATTATGCCCGGAAGCATTGGCCAAGGGTAACAAGAATGCCCTCAGTGATGTGGGTGTGGCTGCACACTCGGCCTGGTGCGGTCTCCAGTGCGCGCTGCTTAATGTGAAGATTAATTTGAGCGGGATCAAGGACAAGTCTTATGTGGACCAGGCCAGACAGCAGATGGCATTACTTACCGATGAAGGGAAAGAACTTTTTACTAAAGTGGCAGCCGGAGTTGAAAGTTCTTTATAAGGTAAATCCATAAATATCTATCAAGGTAAAACAGGGTACGGAGTTAAATTTCGATACCCTGTTTTTTTATGCCTATTGGGTAATCTAATAAGGCTTAAACCCAAAATTGTGGAGGAGCGGTGTAAATGTACGCACCTTTTACCGTTATAACCAATAACCCGCTGATCATTGAATCAGGCTGGCCATCAATTCAGGTAACCGGCAGCATTGAAGAGGTACTGCAAAAGGTTTTAGAAATGACCCTGGTGGGTTATCGCCTGCTCAGCCACCCTTTGAGCGGCAGCGTAAAACCGGCTGTCAATCCTTACAAATCGATTTTAATCAGCCCAGCTCCGGCGGGGGTTGACTATCGGGAAGTAGAAATTGTTCTGACCTGTTTAGATAAGGTAAAAGATATGAGACGACAGGCTCAATCGGTCCACTGGGGGGAAGTTGTTGATGCGGATCTTAGATTTCTGGACTGCGAGCTGATTAAATCCGGTATTCAATCACTGGTCAATGTTAGTTAGCGATTGAAATGGTCTAATAAGAGTTCCCCGCTTAGGTCTGACTGATCAAAAAAGTCTAAGGGTTACTGGTATGGTTGAGAGTTTGGTTGGTGAAAGTAATGGTAAGCGGGGTTTTATGATAGCTGATGCTTGATGATACCTTACTGTCCCAACGTTATACCGGCTGCGTATATTGACATGGACATGGAAAAAGAGATGGACGGTTTTTTAGCAAGTAATAACGGTTGCATAGCCAATGCGCAGAAAGAATGGAGGAATCGGAATGCTGGAAGTCAACAAGGACAATTTTGAGCAAGAAGTTCTGGGTGCGCCTGGTTTGGTTTTAGTTGATTTTTGGTCGGATGGCTGAAGCCACTGCAAAGAATTAATGCCTTCGGTGGAGGCACTGGCTGACAAGTATGCGGATAAGGCTAAGTTTTGCTCTTTAAATACTGGCGGTAACCGTCGATTGGCTATCAGTCAAAAGGTATTGGGCTTGCCCAATGTATCTTTTTATAAGGGTGGGCAAAAAGTATCGGAGGTTTCGGGTGAAGTTACTATCAATGCCGTTGAGGAAGAACTTAAAAAGCAGATTTAACCACATGAGGAGGTAGCAGCAGATGCGATTAGAATTGGGTAACATCTTCATCAAAGACATACAATTCGGAGATGCTACCAGGGTAGAAAACGGTATCTTAACCATTAACCGGGATGAGATGCTGTCGGTTATCAGCGGGGATGAGCGGCTGAAAAAAATTGATCTCTATCTGGTTCATCCTGGAGAATCAATCCGCGTTATGCCGGTTAAAGATGTTTATGAACCACGAGTTAAGGTTGCCGGAGGCGGAACCATGTTCCCCGGGTGGTTAGGCGATAAAGCGGAAATGGTGGGCAGTGGTACTACCCATGTTTTAAAGGGTGCGGCGGTGCTTACCGTGGGTAAAATTTGCGGCTTCCAGGAAGGAATAATTGATATGACCGGACCGGGGGCCAGGTTTACGCCATTTTCGGAAACTCATAATATTGTGATCTATGGTGACCCCGTTGATGGCCTGCATCAGCATGAACATGAAGCAGCGATCAGATTATTGGGCTTGAAAGCTACCCGCTATGTGGCAGAAGCAGGGCGCAATGCCGGGCCGGACGAGGTCAGAGTTTATGAAACGAAACCTTTGTTGGAACAGGTACAGGAGTACCCGGACTTGCCGAAAGTAGCGTATGTATATATGCTGCAGAGCCAGGGTCTGATGCATGATACTTACCTTTATGGAGTTGACGTAAAACAGATTCTGCCGACGATGATTTATCCCACGGAAGTAATGGATGGTGCCATCGTCAGCGGTAACTGTGTTTCCGCATGTGATAAAAACACTACTTACCACCACCAGAATAGTCCCGTCATTTATGACCTGTACGACCGGCATGGTAAGGACTACAACTTTATTGGGGTTATCTGCACCAATGAAAACGTTACCCTGCTGGATAAAGAACGCAGTTCCAATTATACGACCAAATTGGTGGAATTCTTGGGCACTGATGCCGTTATCATTTCAGAGGAGGGATTTGGTAACCCGGATGCTGATCTGATAATGAACTGCCGTAAAATATCAGCTCGGGGAATTAAAACCGTATTGGTTACCGATGAGTATGCTGGTCGTGATGGTGCCTCGCAGTCACTGGCTGATTCTCATCCATCAGGAGACGCTGTAGTTACGGCGGGTAATGCCAATGAAGTTATTCTGCTGCCGCCGATGGAGAAGGTCATCGGTTATCCGGAAGTAGCTGATGTGATTGCCGGAGGATTTGCCGGCAGCTTAAGGGATGATGGCAGTATAATGGCTGAAATCCAGGTTATTACCGGTGCTACTAATGAATTGGGATTTAACAAAATGGGGGCCGCCACTTATTAACAGAACATAGAAAGGTGAGCTATAAATGGATAAATCGATGTTTAACGGCAAGAAATTTTGCGTGTTGGGTGACCGCGATGGGATTCCGGGACCAGCTATCAGCGAATGCCTAAAAGATTTGGGGGGTGAGGTGGCTTTTGCCAGTACCGAGTGTTTTGTCTGAACTGCGGCTGGGGCCATGGACATGGCCAATCAATCACGAATTAAGGATGCTGCCGAAAAATATGGAGCCGAGAATGTGGTAGTAGTACTGGGCGGTGCGGAGGCCGAATCCAGCGGCCTGTCAGCAGAAACGGTCACCGCCGGTGATCCCACCTTTGCCGGGCCGCTGGCCGGGGTAGCTCTGGGCCTAAGGGTCTATCACATCTTTGAATTTAAAGATTTGATTGATCCCGGGGTCTATGATGAACAGCTGTCGATGATGGAAATGGTAATGGATGTAGACGGCAATATTGAGGAAGTAAAGAACATCCGTGACCAGTATTGCAAGTTTAAAGATTAACTCGTCAGGAGGTGCCCCCTAATGGCTAAATATAAGATTGTTCATTATCTTAACCAGTTTTTTGGGGGAATTGGTGGGGAAGACAAAGCCGACATCGGACCCTTTAAAAAGGATGGGGTAGTTGGTCCGGGGACTGCACTCAAGGCAGCTCTGGGAGATGATTATGAAATTGTCGGCACAGTTATCTGCGGCGACACCTATTTCAATGAGAATCTGGAGTCGGCCTCGGCTGAGGTCATCTCTATGATTAGAGGTTATAATCCCGATATTGTAATAGCCGGTCCGGCTTTTAATGCTGGCCGTTATGGAATGGCCTGCGGCCATGTGTGCTATGCGGTACAACAGGAACTAGATATCCCCGCTGTTACGGGTATGTATCCGGAGAATCCCGGCGCTGACCAGTATGGTAAATATGTTTATATGGCTAAAACCGGTAATTCAGCCGCTGATATGCGTAAAGCTATGCCGGCAATCGCCAAACTGCTGATTAAACTGGTTCAGGGCGAGGAAATTGGTACCCCGGAAGCGGAAGGTTATATACCCCGGGGGGTAAGGAAAAATAACTGGCATGACCAGCGCGGCTCTGCCCGGGCGGTCGATATGCTGGTAGCCAAACTGAAAGGCCAGGAGTTTAAGACTGAATACCCCATGCCGGTCTTTGATCGGGTAAATCCACGGACTGCCGTCAAGGATTTAAGCAAGGCCAAGATAGCTCTGGTAACCTCGGGTGGGATTGTACCTAAAGGCAATCCGGATCATATCGAGAGTTCCAGTGCTTCTAAATATGGCAAGTATGATATCAGCTCTTTCAGCAACCTTGATGATAAGAGCCATGAAACTGCTCACGGCGGTTACGATCCGGTATATGCCAATGAAGATCCGGACCGGGTGTTGCCGGTGGATGTACTGCGGGAAATGGAGAAAGAGGGCAAAATTGGCTCTTTGCACCAATACTATTATGCCACGGTCGGCAACGGTACTTCGGTAGCCAATGCCAAGGCCTATGCCCATAAAATTGGTGAAGAATTAAAAGCAGCCAAGGTTGATGCAGTTATTCTTACCTCAACCTGAGGCACCTGTACTCGTTGCGGGGCAACGATGGTAAAGGAAATTGAGGATACAGCGAATGTTCCGGTAGTTCATATGTGTACGGTGGTGCCTATATCCCTGACGGTGGGTGCTAATCGTATAATACCGACCGTTGCCATTCCTCACCCCCTGGGCAATCCCAAACTAGATCGTAATGACGAGAAAAAACTAAGGCAGCATTTGGTTCAGAAGGCGCTTAAAGCGCTTACTACTGAAGTACAGGAACAAACAGTATTCTAAAAAAAGTTGAGGGCGGGTGGTTACCCCGCCCTTTGGCTTAGAATTTGGAGGTGTAACTAGAGCATGGCTTTCCCGGTATTGAAGGCAGTAAGCAATATTTTAGTTCATGCGCCTGAGATGCTTCAATATGGTACGACTCTGGAGCAGGAACGCCACAAAAATCCAGAATCCAACCTGCTCAAAGAATATAAAAATCACATTCGTAATTTCGTTCAGGTGATAGGTTATGCTCCTAACCAGGTTTATGTTGGCAATATCTCTCCGCTGGAATTAAAGAATATAACTCAGCCATGGTATGAAAATCTTATTACGCAGGCCAGTGATCAAGGAAAAATTGGTGAAATTGTTGATCAGTCAATTTTCTATGGTGTGCTAAAGGTGGTAGATACCTTTGAATTAGTATTAATCACCCGTCAATTTGCAGATAGTGTTAAAGATGTTATAAACCAGCGTGCTTATTTCAGTGACAAACACATGGCGGCATTGGATAAGACCAATAAAATTGATGAGATAACTTCATTGGTTGACAAACAGCAGGCGCTGCCGTTGTTTTTAAATGATGAACTTATTGGCTGTGTACGTGAGGCTCACGAGACTGATTTGAATTTATCAGCCCATGTTATGCTGGAAAACCTGTGTACGAAAGCATCCGGGGTGATTGCCGTATCTAACCTGCTAAAAAAGAATGAAATCGATCCGACGACAGTTGACTACTTTATGGAGACTTCGGAAGAGGCTGTCGGCGATATGAACCAGCGCGGCGGTGGTAATATGGCTAAAGCGGTAGGTGAGTTCTGCGGCCTGGTCAATGCTACCGGATCAGATGTGCGCGGCTTTTGTGCTGCTCCGGCTCATGGAATCCTCCATGCCGCAGCGCTGGTGCAAGCGGGTGTATTTAAAAATGTGCTGGTTTTTGCTGGGGGCAGCCTGGCTAAACTGGCCATGAATGGCCGGGACCATGTTAATAAAAACCTGCCGCTTTTGGAAGATTGTATCGGTGGGTTTGCGCTTATGATCAGTGAGAATGATGGGGTCAGCCCGGTTTTTAGGACCGACATTGTCGGCCGGCACCTGATATCTTCAGGGGCCGCTCCCCAGGCAGTAATGCAGGCAATTGTAGTAGACCCGCTGGATAAAGCCGGGATCAGACTTACCGATATAGATTACTATGCACCTGAACTGCAGAATCCGGAGATTACAGTACCGGCGGGCGCCGGAGATGTTCCGCTGGCTAATTATAAAATGATCGGTGCCATGGCAGTAAAAAGAGGTGAGATCGATAAGACCGCGTTGAATAATCTGGTTGACAAGATTGGCATGACCGGGTTTGCGCCGACTCAGGGTCATATTCCGTCGGGGGTACCGGCCCTTGGTTTCTTCCGTGAAATCTTAATGGCGGGTGGGGCCAGGCGGTGTATGATTATCGGCAAGGGAAGTTTATTCCTGGGTCGAATGACTGATCTCTTTGATGGAATATCAATTGTCATAGAGGCCAATCAGGTCGCTCCGCCGGAGACGGCCGTAGATATCAGCAGTGTAAAGTCAGAGATTATGAGCATGCTTGGTGAGGTTCTAGAGAAGGCAGCCCAGGAACTGGCCGGGAGGTGATTGACATGCCAGATATGAACACCGGCAAATCACTGCTGACCGAGGTTTTACTCGATGCTGCCCGTATGTTGAAATCAGGTGGTGCTATAAAACCGGTGCGGGTAGGATTAACTACTCTGGGCAGTGAGCTGGGGGCGGAAGAACTGGTTCGAGGTGCCGAATCAGCCCGGATAAACCAGCTGGGAATTGAACCAGTTTTGATCGGCAATGGCGCGGGAAGCCGGCTGGAAACCTATACCTGCAGCGATGAAGAAGAGCAGCATAAAATTATGGAGCAGTTACTGGACAGCGGACAAATTGATGGCTGTGTAACCGCCCACTATCCCTTCCCGATTGGGATATCAACTGTTGGACGGATAATAACTCCTGCCTTGGGTAAAGACGTATTTTTAGCTACTTCAACCGGAACCTCCGATACCGATCGAGTACAGGCTATGGTCAAAAATGCAGTTTATGGTATCGCTGCAGCCAAAGCTTGCGGAGTAACTAATCCGCGGGTCGGTATCCTTAACCTGGATGGAGCCCGGCAGGTTGAGCAGCAATTAGAAAAAATGCGTGGCCGTGGTTACCAATTTGCATGGGGTTCATCCGCCCGTGCTGATGGCGGTCGGGTTTTAAGAGGTAACGACCTGTTAATGGGTACGGTTGATGTAGCGGTCACTGATACTTTAACCGGTAATCTTTTGATGAAGGTATTTTCGGCCTATACCAGCGGCGGCAACTATGAAAATCTGGGGTACGGATATGGTCCTGGGATCGGTGCTGGTTTTCGGCGGCTGGTTATGATAATATCCCGAGCTTCCGGGGCACCGGTAGTTGCCGGGGCTATCAAGTATTGCGCAGATCTGGTGCGCGGCAATATTAAAGAGGTATCCGCTCGTGAAATTACGGCAGCGGAAAAAGCTGGCTGGAAGGTAGAGATTGCCAAAAAGGAGACCGAGGTGGCTGCTGTGTCAGCACCGCCGGCCAAGCCGGTGACCTTTCAGATTTCCGGAATTGACATTATGCAATTAGAGCATGCCGTGCAGACCCTGTGGGCGGCGGGTGTTTATGCAGCCAGCGGTATGGGATGTACCGGACCGGTATTGCTGGTGGCTGATGAGGATAGCAGTCAGGCGCAAACTATTTTGTCGGATAAAGGGTTTATTTAAAATATACATTCGTGATACTATAATGGGAATAAACGGCACCAATCATATGGTATTTTATGGTGATCATATAAAACAATCAGAAGGAGTGTTTGGTGTAATGGGCAAGAGCGATATAGAAATCGCCCAAGAAGCAAAAATGCTGCCAGTTATACAAATAGCTGCACAGTTGGGGCTGACGGAAGAGGATCTAGAGCTTTACGGTAAATATAAAGCGAAGATTTCCATGGAGGCCATCGAAAAGCTTAAGAGTAACCCTGACGGTAAACTGGTTTTAGTTACTGCTATTAACCCGACTCCGGCTGGCGAGGGTAAAACCACGACTACAGTAGGATTGGGACAAGCTCTCAGCAGAATTGGCAAGAAGGCAATTATAGCTCTGCGCGAGCCATCACTGGGTCCCAGCTTTGGTATCAAAGGGGGAGCTGCTGGCGGTGGCTATGCCCAGGTGGTTCCGATGGAAGATATCAACCTGCATTTTACCGGCGATATTCATGCCGTAAGTACCGCCCACAATCTGCTGGCTGCACTGCTTGATAACCATATTCATCAAGGCAACTCCTTAAACATTGATCCCCGGCAGGTGGTTTGGCGCCGAGTACTGGATATGAATGACCGGGCTTTACGAAAAATTGTTATTGGCCTCGGGGGAACCGCTGATGGAGTTCCCCGGGAAACCGGGTTTGATATTGCGGTAGCCTCAGAAATAATGGCCATTCTTTGTCTGGCTACCGATTTGGAGGATCTAAAAGCCAGACTTTCGCGGATGGTAGTGGCTTATACTTATGATGGTAAACCGGTCACCTGTGCCGATCTGGAAGCATCAGGATCATTAACCTTACTGCTTAAAGACGCAATCAAGCCTAATTTAGTTCAGACCCTGGAAAACACACCTGCTTTTATTCATGGTGGTCCCTTTGCCAATATAGCTCATGGTGCCAATAGTATTGTGGCTACCCGGTTGGGGATGAAACTGGCTGATTATATGATCACGGAAGCCGGATTCGGTGCGGATCTGGGAGCGGAAAAATTCTTTGACCTGGTCTGCCGTTATGCCGGGTTTAAACCGAGCGCGGTGGTAATCGTGGCCACCGTTAGGGCACTTAAGTCCCACGGCGGGGTACCAAAAGATAAACTGGGTGATGTCAACCTGAAGGCCCTGGCCAATGGTATTGAAAACCTGAAAAAACATGTCGAGAATGTGCAGATGTATGGTCTGCCGGTGGTGGTTGCCTTAAACCGCTTCCCGACCGATGCCGAGGATGAGTTGAAACTGGTTATTGAAAAGGTTGCCGAATTAGGAGTGGAGGTATCGCTCTCCGAAGTATGGGCCAAAGGCGGCGAAGGCGGAGAAGATCTGGCTCGCAAAGTTATTGCTCTCTGCGAAACGCCCAGTAATTTTAAAATGCTCTATGATAAAGGCTTATCAATCAAGGAAAAAATAGAGCTGGTGGCCACCAAGGTCTATGGCGCTGAGGGAGTGGATTACTCTCCGGAAGCTGATAAATTAATTACCAAGCTGTCTCAGCTGGGCTATGGGGATTTGCCGGTTTGTATGGCCAAAACTCAATACTCTTTGTCGGATAACCAGAACCTTAAGGGACGTCCTACCGGTTTTAGGATGATGACCCGCGAAGTACGTCTGTCGGCTGGTGCCGGGTTTATTGTCGCTATCAATGGTGCGATTATGACTATGCCGGGACTTCCCAAGAGACCGGCTGCCAATAACATTGATATTCTGCCTGACGGTAAGATTGTCGGCTTGTTTTAAAGTTAAAAATTCCCCAGCGGACTAACCCATTAGTATCCGTTTGCTCCACGCCGGTGCCGTGAGCGAAACGAGGCGCCCTGAGCATAGCGAAGCGCTGTGAGCGCAGCGAGGAAGTCCCCTTGGGGGGCTTAACATTGCTGTCGGGATGCTAATGGCGTCCGTAGTCAGAAATGCATCTGGTACTACGCAAATGGGGGTTAATTAACAGGCTGAACCTGATCTATTAGGGGTCAGGTTTTTTTATTTTTAAGTGCCCGCTTAGACGGAAGATATTGTTAGAATGAAGACAAGTGAATGGGGGGCGATGCTGATGGACGAGGTGCTTAAGGAAATCAGGCAGTTTATGGAGACCAAAGCCAATCCGGAAATGGCTGCTAAATATACCCGCTATTTTCGAGAGGGTTATGAGCCCTTTGGCATTACGCAAGCAGACCTGGAAGTATTTAAGAAATCAATGCTGCAGCGTTATCAGCCGATCTGGGGAATTAATGAATTTTTCGATCTTGGTGACCAGTTATTCGCTACCGGCCGTTATGAAGAAGGCGGGTTAGCGATCTTACTTATCGCCGGATTGAAAACACAATTTAACCGCGAAACCATTAACCGAATTGGTAATTGGTTGCAGAATGGGGTAAAAAACTGGGCGCATAGTGATGTTATTTGCTCGGAACTTATTACTCCGCTATGGAAAAAGGAACTGGTTACTCTGACTGACATAAGCTCCTGGCGGGAATCAGACAGCAAATGGCAGCGGCGGGCAGCAGCAGTATGCTTACTTCCCATGGTGAAAAAAGCTGATGATATTGCACCTTATCTGGAATTTGTTCGCCCTTTGATGACGGATTCGGTTCGAGAAGTTCAGCAGGGTACCGGCTGGATGCTGCGGGAAGCCTGGAAAAGGCATCCCTCGGCTGCCGAGACATTTTTGCTGGAGTACAAGGACATATCACCCAGATTAATCATTCAGTATGCCACTGAAAAGATGAGTAAAGAGGAAAAGGCCAGGTATAAGGCTAATAAGAAACCGTAGAGATCAGTTGGGGTAGAGGAGATGATAAGGGTTGGCTCGCCTGCTGGTAGTTGATGACGATAAAAACATATGTGAACTGTTGCGGTTGTACCTGGAGCCAGAACAGCATGAACTGTTTTTTGCCCATGATGGCAGTACTGCACTAAATCTCTTTCGGGAAGAACACCCTCAGCTAATCTTGTTAGATATTATGCTGCCCTTGATAACAGGGATTGAAGTCTGCCGTTTGATCAGGCGGGAAAGCATGGTCCCTATATTAATGCTGACCGCTCGCGATGCCAGTGAAGACATAGTAAACGGCCTGGATGCAGGCGCTGATGATTATGTGGTTAAGCCGTTTGACCCCCGGGAGGTAACGGCCAGGGTCCGTGCCTTGCTGCGTCGTCCTCTGCCGGATAAAGCCGGAATCCGGGAGGACACTGCCATAACCATTAAAAATCTGCTGATCGACATGCGTCGTTATGAAGTCAAATACCGGGGCAATAAAGTCGAGATGAAGCCCAAAGAAATACAGCTGCTGCATTTCCTGGCTATCCACCCTAATCGGGTTTTCACCAGGGAAGAACTGCTGGATCAGGTCTGGGGTTATGAATTTGCGGGCGGTACCCGCACCGTCGACGTACATATTAAGCGCATACGTGAAAAAATGGGGCAATCGGATAACGGCTGGATGATTAAAACTGTATGGGGTATTGGTTATAAACTTGAGGTTGAAAATGGGTAGTGGTATATTTCGTAAACTTTTTATTACCAATGTCGCGATCGTATTGGTAGTGCTGCTGGCAGTGGCGTTATCAGCAACCCTTTTTGCCAATTGGTATTATCAGAATCGGGAACAACAGCAGCTGAAGGCAGAAGGAGCCGTAATCAAGAGCCAGGTCAAAGCGTATTTAAATGGAGATATTGATTTGGCAGAGGTGCAGCAGGTAATTGATGCCCTGGCCAGTACCAATTCGACCCGCATCATGGTTCTGGAAGCCCGTCCGGATACTGCTGCTTATTTACAGCAGAAGCTGGGTCAAGTCAAGAGTGAAAAGGATATCACCCGGATTTATACCCAGGTATTACAGGGTAAAGAGGTAGTGGAAAAACGTTCATTTTTCCTGCCGTACCAGACTTCGGTACTGCTGCTGGCTCAGCCGGTTATCGAGGCGGGAGCAGTAAAAGCGGTGGTTTTTCTCTATACTCCCCTCCAGGAATCAGCTGATACCTTAAAGGCCTTCTACCGTATTATCTGGAGCGTCGCCCTGGCAGCACTGCTGGCCGCCGCGGCTTTAGTATATACGGTCAGCCGCCGGATTAGTAAGCCATTGACTGATATGGCATTTGGAGCCAGAGCGATAGCACGCGGGGAAACCGTTGCCGATTTTGCAGTTGACAGCCATGATGAAATTGCTGACCTGGCAGTTGCCTTTAATCAAATGAACCGAGAATTAGCGCAGACTGAACAAATTCGCCGCGATCTGATTACCGATGTTTCACACGAACTGCGGACACCGCTGACCAGTATCCGCGGTTTTATTCAGGCTATTCTCGATGGAGTGGTGGCACCCGAACAAGAGAAAAAATATCTTAAGCTGGCTTATGAGGAACTGCAGCGGATTACCAAACTGGTGCAGGACTTATTGGATCTATCCCGTCTGCGGGCGGGAACTGCCAAACTTGATCGCCAGTGCGTTGATTTAGGTCGGGTGGTGGAACGGGCAGCAGCCATGTTGGAAATGCAGGCTGGTGCCGGAGAGATTACGATACAAACTACATTGGCTGATGATGTTTTTGTTTTAGGTGACCGGGATCGTTTGGGGCAGGTGGCGATCAACTTATTGCAGAATGCCGTGAATTATAGTCCCGCTTCCAGTCAGGTTCAGGTCGAGGTTAAGCAGCAGAATCAGGAAGCAGTAATGGTGTTCCGTGATGCCGGGACCGGCATCGATATTGACGAACTGCCTTATATCTTCGACCGTTTTAAAAGGGGAACCAACTCGGTTACCGGCGGAACCGGAGTGGGGTTGGCGATTGTAAAAGCGATAGTGGAAATGCACAGCGGGAAACTGGAGGCAGACTCGGCGCCGGGCGTTGGTACCGAGATCCGAGTTTTACTGCCGCTGTTCACAGATCTTTAACAATTGTTTTATTCCCGGGAAACAAATTACTGGCAGGATAAAGGAGGGGGCCGATGGTTATGCGAAGGATCATATGTCTGCTGATAATATCCCTGCTGCTGACCGGATGCAGTGGTAACCAGGCGGTCCTGCCGGATAGCAGCCAGGATACAATAGGATTAAAGTCGCCGGAAAAAACCGGCACAATATCGTCTGAAAACCGGACTGGTGAAGCTGAAAAGGCATCTTCCGAAACTGACCACCCGGTTTTGCCGGCGGCAAGCAGTCCGGTAATTGTGCAATCAGCACCGGAACCCACCGGTAATGCTGATGCGGTACTTGATGACATAAATCAGGAATTGGATAACCTGACGGATATATTGAATGGCATGGAAGAACCAGATACAGCCTGGGTTGAGGAGGTAAAACAGCAATGAATCGCAGTTCGAAAATAAAGTGGATAAGCCTGATCTTGATGGTTATATTCCTGAGTTCTGGTTCTCTGGCCTGGGCCAGGGAAAATAAATTGGGTCAGCCGGAGAGAAGACAGGTCACTACCCAGGTACGCAGCCTAAAGATGTTCGGCAATGATCGTGAGCAGATTCGCCAGGAACGAAAAAAACTGCTGACAGAAATAAAAGAACAGTCGGTACAGGTGAAACAGCTAAGCCGTTCGGTAAAACAGCTTAACCTGCAGCTAAAAAAGCAGATAATGCAGATGAAAAAGGGTAAAACACAGCTGTCGGCCGGAGAAATTCAATCCCTGCGTGAAGGTCTGACGATGGTACGCGAGAGTTCTCAGAAGCTGGCTGCCGAAGAGAAAAAATATAAACAGGCAGAACAGCGGTGGAGGAAATACCAGATGCAGCCCGACTCAGATCTGGTAACCTTACTGGAAACGGTTAAGACAACTCAGGAACAAAGAATTAACAACCTGACCGCACTGCAGACTGAACTGCAAAACCTGATAACTTTATTGGAGATTTAGAGGGTTTTATGATGTCTGAGCGGCAGCAGCCGGAGAATGACGTGGAATAAACAGGGCAGTCCCCAGGTTTGCCAATGCAATCACCGCAGCCGCAATAAAAACCCATTGAAAACCGAAGGTTTTCCAAAGCAGCCCTCCCAGCAGGGGGACACTCATAGAAATCGCATGATCCAGGGTTAGACCCATTGAGATGGTGGAAGGAATTTCCGCAGCATCCACGGCAATACGGTTTAGATAGGTGGTACGGGCAATTCGCACCGCAAACAGCACCTGATCACTGATGTAACAGGCCATCACCATTAGTCTGGCGGTATTATGAGGCAAGTGACCCGGGCTAAAGCCATAGATCAGACAAATAATAACCAGGAGTATCGATTCACCGGCAATGACCTTTCTTTCTCCCCAGGTGTCAACGGCGCGTCCCAACCAGGGTCGGAAGATCAGGCCGAGTATGGTAGCAATAAAAATAAGCACTGCAAAATCGGCCACCGAGCAATTAAACATAGTAATCAAAACCCAGGGGGCAAAGGTAAGGAACACTTGTTTCCGGGCTCCAAAAAGAATATTGAGCAAATAATAGAGATTGTACTGCCGACGGTAGATTAAACGCCGTGAACGCTTAACCGTGCGGGCATCAATTTTCAACAGACAAAGTGCAGCCAGTGCCGCGCAGCAGCCGGCAGCAGTAAAAATTGCCGCGAATCCCAAATCAAATAACCTGGTAAAAATATAAACCAATGCCAGGCCGCATAGAGTACCGACTGATTCTAAAGCACTAATTTTACCCAACAGCCGGCCTTCCTGACCTTCGGCCGCCATCCTCAGACCAATCCCTGGGGTAAGCGCCATGAATAGATGAGCTCCGGCGCTCCATATTATCATCCAAATTATTACCAGCAGAAAATTAGGAGCCAGCAGTCCTTGCCCAAACAAGGATACTGCTACCAGCAGCGCTGAAACTGCAGCTATTCTGGTATCAGCCATAAAAGCGAGAGCGGCAAACACAAATACCACCAGGAAACCGGGTAACTCGCGGGGGAATTCCAGACCGCCGCGAGCCAGGGCATCCAGGTGGTGAACTTGTGACAGATAATTATTAAACGAAGGGTCATATATCCCAGAGTATATTCCCATCAATATAGTTCCGGCAGCAAAGTATATAATTTCAGCTGAATATTGAGCAAAGATTTTTCGCATTAGTACACTCCTGGCCAACATTATGCCAATTTATTGTAATGCTATCGTTTACAGATTACCAGAATCAGCTTAATGGCAGATAGAGGAATTTAATTCTTACTTACCGTAATAATGGGGAGGATTCTTGTTGCTTTTTGTTGAATATAATTACCGTTTAAGTACCAATGCTGAAATTAATTATACGTAACATTGGTATCTGTTTTGGTGTATAAAAGGGGAGGTTTGTTTGTAATGGCACAAAACTTTATGTACGGATCACTTCGTGATCAAAAGTTTATCCTCAAAGAGTGGCTGGATATGGACAAGATATTCAGTTCCTCCCGCTACAACTGTTATTCTCTTGATGACATTGATGCGATTTTGACCGAGGCCCATAAGCTGGCCAAGGAAGTGGTAGCACCGACCAATGATGAGAATGATAATCCGGGTGCGGTATTAAAAGATGGCAAGGTTTATGTTCCTGAGGGAATGAAGAAAGCTTACTGGTCATTTGAAGAAAATGGTTGGGGCTGCTGCAACTATGACCACAATTATGAAGGTGCACTGCCCCGCTGCTTACGGGCGGCCACAGCAGAATACTTCAGCGCTGCTAATCCAGGGATGGGGCCTTACTTGTTTGCTGGCTGCGGAGCGGCTGAATTAATTCAGGATTTCGGCAGTGAAGAGTTACAGGCCAAGTTTTTACCCAAGATGTTTTCCGGTGAATGGGCGGGAACTATGGATCTGACTGAGCCTAACGGCGGTTCTGATGTAGGTGACCTCTTGACTAAAGCCATTCCTACCGATGTACCGGGATTATACAAGATTAAGGGTTCTAAATGTTTCATCAGCGGCGGTGATCAGGATATTACCGACAATATTATTCA
>JBLNAA010000140.1:0-3990 GCA_050259135.1 Methylocystaceae bacterium
TAATTGCTGCCGGTGGTATTGTCGATGGTTATGATATGGCTGAGATGGTGCAGTTAGGAGCAGATGGGATACAGATGGCTACCCGGTTTCTTTTAAGTGAGGAATGTTCGGTAGCTGACGCCTATAAACAAATGTATCTGCAGGCGAATAAAGATGATGTAATACTGGTTAAAAGCCCGGTCGGGCTGCCCGGCAGAGCCATCAGGAACCCGTTTACCGAGCTGATAAGTAGGCAAGGCGAGATTGATATTGAAGAGTGCACCGGGTGCTTAAAAGATTGTTCCCATATCTACTGTATTCGGCGCGCATTGCTGGCGGCCCGTGATGGTGATGTCGACCATGGATTAGTTTTTACCGGCCAGAATGTATATAAGATCATGGATATCCTGCCAGTTGAGGAGATTATCAGGAAGACAATTGATCAATATCTTTCCGTATAACCTAAGGCTAGTACAGTTAAAACAATAATTAAAGGGAGAGTACACACTCTCCCTTTTGTTCGTCTTTATAACCGGAACTGAAGTGTTTTATCCCGCCAATATTTCACCCACTGCACTAATGGTTTGAGTGACATCATCATCAGATATATGACGGTTAGTGACCATGCGAATACGGCCAACACCCGGGGAACCAGCCTGGATGTTGTATTTTCCTAATTCGGTAAGGAAGGTATCACTGGTAAATCCCGGCTTACTAATCGAAAAAGCCACCATATTGGTCTGTACCCCTGCCATATCAAGGTCAATACCAGGCAACCCCTGCAAACCTTCTGCTAATTGCCGGGCATGGCGATGGTCATCAGCCAGGCGGTCTATCATAGTCTCCAAGGCGACGATACCGGCTGCCGCAATTATGCCGGCTTGCCGCATGCCACCCCCTACCAGTTTGCGGCGGCGCCGTGCCAGATTGATGAAGTTCCGGCTTCCGGTAAGAACGGAACCTACCGGAGCACTCAGGCCTTTAGACAGACAGACATTAACCGTGTCTGCATAGCGGGTAAAGGCGGTAACTGGCAGGTTGCTGCCAACAGCGGCATTAAATATCCGGGCCCCATCAAGGTGCACCGGCAGACGATGCTCCTGAGCCAATTCGTAAATTTCCTGCATGGTTTTCGGGCTGATGATAGTTCCCCCGCCGCGGTTATGAGTGTTTTCCAGGCAGATGAGTGAAGTCTCGGGCAGGTGCAGATTCGGTGCCCGGAACATACTCTTTACCATGTCAGCGTTAACCGAACCCGACCTATCGTCAAACAGCCTGGGCAGTACTCCGGCCAGACGGGCCAGGCCGCCCACCTCATAATAATAAATGTGGGATTCGGCGCCCAGGATGATTTCTTCTCCCGGATGGGTATGTGTCAGCAGGGCGACCAGGTTACCCATGGTACCACTGGGAACAAACAGTCCGGCTTCCTTTCCTACCATGGCGGCAGTCATTTCTTCCAACCGATTTATGGTGGGGTCGTCGCCATAGACATCGTCTCCCACGGCGGCTTTACTCATGGCCTCCCGCATTTCTTCAGTCGGTTCGGTTACAGTATCACTGCGAAAGTCAATCAATTTCGGTATCCTCCTTATCAAATGTTGCGCGGTCAGGCTCCGCAACAAAAGTGCACCAGATATTTACGTGGTCATAATAAAGGTAGCAGAACTCGATTTAACCGACAACTGCTTTGCATTTATTACCACCGGGAAAGTATGAAATAATTAATACAGGATGATGATGCCATTAACTTAAGGAGCCATGTTCTATTATGAATGATAACCGCCTGCATATAATCCACTGTGATCTCGATGCATTCTTTGCCGCGGTGGAACAACGTGACCACCCGGAATTAATCGGTAAGCCTGTCATCGTTGGCGGTAATCCCGAATCACGTTCGGTGGTTTCAACCTGCTCCTATGAAGCACGGACTTTCGGGGTGCATTCGGCTATGCCCACCTCTCAGGCCAGGATTCTCTGCCCGCAGGGAATTTTTCTCCCGGTGGATATGCCGCGATATGTACAGGCATCCCATGAGGTATTTGCCATTTTTCATGAGTTTACTCCGCTGGTGGAAGGCTTATCTATTGATGAAGCTTTTCTTGATATCAATGGCTGCGAGCGCCTTTTTGGCGATGCGGTGGCTATTGGCCAACAGATTAAAGCCCGGGTAAAAAAGGATGTGGGATTAAACATTTCGGTAGGTATCTCCGTAAACAAGTTTCTCGCCAAGCTGGCTACCGAACTGGGCAAGCCCGATGGACTAAAGGTTATTCATGCAGACGAGATTGATACCGTTTTATCACCTTTGCCCGTCAGCTATCTCTGGGGAGCGGGAAAACGAACGGTAGAATATTTGAACCGGCTGGGGATAGAGACCATCGGACAGTTACGGGAGTTTGGACCAGTCGAACTGGGAAAAAGGCTGGGAAAATCAGGCCAGGATTTATGGATGCTGGCACAGGGCATCGACGAACGGGTAGTTGAACCTGAACGGGAAGCAAAATCCATGGGTAAGGAGACCACCTTTGACCAGGATATCAGCAGCCGGGAAGTGCTGCAAAGAACTTTACTGGAATTTGCCGGGGATGTTGGCCGCCGTTTGCGTAAAGATCAGATGGAAGCCAAGACGGTAAATCTGAAACTGCGTTACAGTGATTTTAAAACCGTAACCAGAGCGCAAACCTTGCCTGCTGCGACTAACTCCGACCTGCTAGTTTATCAGGTGGCCGTTAATCTGTTGGATCAACTGAGCCTCAAAAAGCAGGTAAGATTAATTGGATTGTCAGCTTCCGGACTGCAGCCAGCAGGGAATGCTGAGGAGGATACCTCGTTGTTTGCAGAAGAGAGTAAGGATTCTCCTATCGATGCGGTGGTAGATAAAATACGGGATCGTTATGGCAAATCAGCAATTACCAGGGCAGCATTGTTGGATGACTCAACCGAACCTGGGTTATAAATTATCGATTTTAGTTGGACTATTAGCCTGGGATGTTTGGGAAGTAAATGATGAATAGGCTCAAAAGGATTTTCTGTATAATTCTGTATAATAAAAGATAATTACATAAAAAGTTTTTTCCCAATCTAAACATGGCAGGTGAAGTAAATGAAGAAGGTACGGGGAGTTTTAATTTGGTTAGCGTCATTGTTGCTAGTGTTAGGGTTGAGTATAACCGCCAATGCAGCGGATGAGCTAACGGGTACAGCCAATATGTCGGCTTTTAAAGATATTGCAGCTAACGACCAGGCACTGCCCTTCGTTAATTATCTGGTTGGCAAAGAGATAATCAAAGGTTATCCGGATGGAACCTTCCATCCTAAATCGGGACTAACCAGGACTGAGGCTGCCGTAGTAATCTGTAAAGCAGCGGGCATCACAATTGATAAATCGTCAGTAAGCAGTTTCAAAGATGTAAACCGTATTTACTGGGCTAAAGATTATATAAATAAAGCTGCCCAAGCGGGGTACATAAAAGGCAACCCTGATAAGACCTTCCGTCCTGAACAAGAACTTACCCGGGCTGAAGGGATCTCCTTGATTTTTCGCTTATCCCAATCAGATATATCTCAAGCTGCTCTCCCCTCATTAACTGATATCAATAACGGTCACTGGGCTGCTAAGCCGATTGCCGCTGCTCTGGCCGCCGGCATGGTAGGCTTAAGCCCTGATGGCAAAAAGTTTATGCCAGATGCTCCCTTTACCCGTATCAACCTGGCACAAGCTCTGGGGTCTCTATTGACAGAAGATCCATCATTATATCAAACATCTCTTCCTGGTTGTTTGAAACCGATTACTGGCCAAATAACTATTAAAAGAACTGGAAGTCAGCAAGAGGAAAGTGTCGATAAAGAAACCAATGTTAGTGTTGGCGACACAATAACTTCGGTAAAAGGAGCCAAAGCTGAAATTGACTATCCAGACGGCTCAAGCCTGCTCATTAAGGACGCCACTCAAATCACTGTCAAAGCTGCCGAAGGCAGAAAATATATAAAGACCAATGGCAGTGAAGG
>JBLNAA010000141.1:0-4894 GCA_050259135.1 Methylocystaceae bacterium
GGACATATACATAGCCAGCACATTTTCGGTGCGATCACCCAGTTTGAAAGCCACACTGGGAGCAGTAGGCGACACCAGTACATCATACTTGGCAAAGGCAGCCTGAAAATCCTCGTAATCCAAACGCCGTACCTTGAGAGCTTTCAGATAATAAGCATCGTAATAACCCGAGCTGAGCGCATACGTACCCAGCATGATCCGCCGCTTGACTTCAGGGCCAAAACCCTGCTCACGGCTGGCACTGTACATATCGATGATGTTGTCTGCCTCTTCGTCCCGCAGGCCGTAACGGACGCCGTCAAACCGGCCCAGATTAGCACTGCATTCGGCCGGAGCCAAAATGTAATAAGCGGCCAGAGCATAATCACAATGCGGCAGACTGGTTTCCTCCACCACTGCTCCTAACTGCTCCATTTTCTTCAGCGCCTGCATAATAGCATCCCGTACCGGGGATTCGATCCCCTTGCCAAACAATTCACGGGGATACCCGATGTGCATCCCTTTAATATTCTGATTAAGAAACGAAGTATAGTCTGGTACCGGCTGGTTAACACTGGTTGAGTCCAGCGGGTCATAACCGGCAATTAAATTCAAAGCCAGGGCACAGTCCTCAACATCACGGGCCAGGGACCCGATTTGATCCAGGGAAGAGGCATAGGCCATTAGTCCATACCGTGAAACCCGGCCGTAAGTCGGTTTGATGCCGACTACCCCACAGAAAGCAGCGGGCTGCCGAATCGATCCCCCGGTATCGGAACCCAAACTGAAAAAGGCCTCACCAGCGGCTACTGCTGCCGCAGCCCCACCGGAAGAGCCGCCCGGTACCCGGGTAAGATCCCAGGGGTTCTTGGTGGTAAAGTAACCGGAGTTCTCGGTCGAAGACCCCATGGCAAATTCGTCCATATTCAATTTGCCCAGGATGGGGATACCCTCCCGTTTAAACTTGCTTACCACGGTGGCATCATACGGCGGAATAAAGTTATGCAATATTTGTGAACCGCTGGTGGTCAATACCCCCTGGGTACACATATTATCTTTCAGGGCTCCCGGGATACCAGCCAGAGGGCCATTTATTGATCCCTGATCCACCTGTTTAGCCTGCTCATAAGCCAGTTCACGGGTTTGGGTAATGTAAGCCTGAATCCCTGATTCTACCTGATCGATACGCTGGTAAACCGAATCGACTAATTCGGAAGCTTTAATCTCTTTTTGGGCCAGCAGGTCTCTGACCTCATGCGCGGTTAGCCGCCACAGTTCCATTTCTCCTGCCAACCTCCCTAAACTATTCTCGGGACCCTGAACATGCCCTCTTCAGCATCGGGAGCATTGTTCAGCATCGCATCCGCATCATTACGGCGCACTTCTTTATCCGGGCGAAACACATTAAATATAGGAAGTACATGAGCCAGCGGCTCAACATTACTGGTATCCAATTCATTCAGCTTGTCAATATGCGCCAGCACCAGTGACAGCTGTTCAGTCATCGGCTGCTTTTCTTCCTCGGTCAGCTTGATACGACAAAGCAGGGCTACATGCTCGACTTCCTGCACGGTAAGGGCCATGATTCTTCCTCACTTTCCCGGTGATAAAAATTAAAACCGGCAGATTAAACCGGTAGTAGGTACTAATAAAAAAACTTTATCCTTTATTATAACAAAAACTGGGCCCACGCCAACAATTACTATTATAAAAAAATCCATTAATGCTGGCATTATCCGAACCACAAACCAGCTTATATTCAATTTTTTTCGTCAATTTTGGATAATATTGTGGCTTTTTCTTATATCAGGTGCTCGGCAGGTTATTTTATCAAATATTTTAAAAATTCAAACAGGAATTTATGGATTGGCGGAGAATTTCAACCATAACAGGTTTTGTTTTCCATACATAAATATCAGGGAAACACTGCCGGGGAGCGTTGGCGGGAAATTAGAGAAAAAAGGACAAAGTGATATGAAGGAGGAGTTTTTCTGGGTAAGACATATCAGGAGCAATATAATGAAAAGTTAATCAGTGCCGAGAAGGCCGCCCAGATCGTCAAATCTGGGACCACTATTCATTATGGAGCCTTTTTGGGCAAGCCGAATGATTTTGATACGGAATTGGCCAAACGTAAGGACGAATTAAAAGACATATTTATTTATGGGGCCGGTGGTCTGCTTCCACTGATGCAGACCGCATTTTGTGATCCCACTCATGAGCATTTCACCTGTAACAGCTGGTATTTTACCATCGTTGACCGCAAGCTAAGCGACAATGGCAGAATGTTTCACTCGCCCATTCACTTCCATCAAGCCCTGGATATGGCCAGCCGGGGAATTCAAACGCTTGATATATTTGTAGCACAGGTATCGCCGATGGATGAACATGGATTCTTTTCCTTCGGCTGTACCAATATTTACAGCCTGGAAGGCGCTATCACAGCGGATCTGGTCATCCTGGAGGTCAATCAGAATATGCCCCGGATTCCAGGCGGCTCCGAAGAAGCAGTTCACATTTCCCAGGTAGACTATGTCATTGAAGGCAGCAATGCCCCGCTCTTTGAACTGCCCCCCGCTGCGTCTGCCACCGATGCCGACCAGGAAATGGCCAGGCTGCTGCTGGAAGAAATCCCTGACCGGGCCTGCCTGCAGCTCGGTATAGGTGCTCTCCCTAACACTCTGGGCAAGCTGTTATGCGATTCTGACCTCAAAGACCTGGGAATTCACACCGAGATGTTTGTAGACTCGATGGTCGAGCTGTTTGACCGGGGTATCGTCACCAATAAATATAAACAGATTGATCGGGGTAAAATCGTCTTTACCTTCTGTATCGCCGATAAGCCCACTTATGACTTCTGTGATCGGAACCCCCTGCTGGCCAGCCATCCCTGCAGCTATACCAATAGCCCGAATGTAATCAGCAGGAATACTAATCTGATATCTATCAATAACATTGTTGAAATCGATTTATTCAGCCAGGTTTGTGCTGAAAGTTCAGGGTTCCGGCAGATCTCTGGTACCGGCGGACAGGTCGATTTTGTTCATGGCGCCTGGATGTCACCTGGAGGCAAGAGCTTCCTATGCTTATCCAGTACCTTTACCGATAAGGATGGTAATTTACACTCCCGGATAATACCGACATTGCAGCCGGGCAGTATTGTTACCACTCCACGTACTTCTGTAGACTATATCGTAACCGAGTTTGGCAAAGCTCAGCTCAAAGGCCAGTCCTCCTGGAGGCGGGCTGAACTGCTGGTTGAGCTGGCACATCCCCAATTCCGTGACGAGTTGGTCAAAGAGGCTGCCCGTATGGGTATCTGGCGGCTGACCAACAAAATCGAGTAACCCACCCCCTCTTATACTAATCTCGCCAGGCGGCACCTTCGCTGATTTATGGTGCCGCTCTTTCTTTTGCCCGGAAAGATGTACTTCCTTAGCTGAGCAGCAGTCGGTCATTGGCTAATTCCTCACCGCTCTGCTGCTTAAAGCTGGCAATCAGGCTTTCAACTGTCATCTTCGCCCGGGCTTCGCCCTTTAAATCGAGGATGATCCGCCCCTCATGCATCATCAGGGTACGATGGCCGAAAGCCAAAGCCTCATTCATATTATGGGTTACCATCAAAGCGGTAAGCTGTTCTGCTTCTACAATATCCCGGGTAAGCTGCAGTACCTTGCGCGAGGTCAAAGGATCGAGCGCCGCTGTATGTTCATCGAGCATCAGCAGCTGGGGCCGGACAATCGTCGCCATCAACAGGGTTAATGCCTGCCGCTGCCCCCCCGAAAGCAGGCCCACTTTGTCAGTCAGGCGATCTTCCAGGCCCAGTTCCAGTTCAGCCAGCCGCTCCCGAAAAGTACGCCTATCCGCTTGCTTAATCCCCCGCTGCAGACCCCGCCTTTTGCCGCGGGTAAAGGCCATGGCCAGGTTTTCTTCAATGGTCATGGCAAAAGCAGTTCCCATTAACGGGTTTTGGAAAACCCTTCCGATTACCCGGGAGCGTTTATGCTCCGGCCAATCGGTTATGTTCTCGCCATCAAGGATAATCGTGCCCTTATCTATAGGAAAAACTCCGGCAATACAGTTGAGCATGGTTGACTTGCCTGCTCCATTACCACCGATAACGGTGGCGAATTCCCCTGGCGCCAGGGTCAGGCTCAGCCCGGTTAAGGCCAATTTCTCATTTTGACTGCCAGGATCAAATACCTTGGTTAAATTGGTTATCTTAAGCATTACGACTGCCCTCCTCCCGGCCGGATCGGGTGCTAAGTCGTATTTTATCTCGAATTACCGGCATCGAAAGGGCTATGACCACAACTATTGCCGATATCAGTTTCAGATCGGTGGGCGGCATACCAGCTTCCAGGGCCAAAGCGATTACTAACCGATATAGAACAGCCCCTAACACGACTGCTAGCAGACGGCGGAAAAGTGATTTAATACCGAAGATAACTTCCCCGATTATTACTGAGGCCAGGCCGATGACCACCATTCCTACGCCCATGCTTATATCGGTAAATGATTGATACTGGGCAATTATCGCCCCCGACATCGCTACCAGAGCATTGGAAAGGGCCATCCCAATCAGGATGGTAAAGTTGGTATCGCCGCCGATAGCCCGAACCATTTGATCATTGTCGCCGGTCGCCCGTAAAATTAGGCCAAATCGGGTTTGCAGGAACAGGAATAAAACCAGCACCACCATTATCAGTAACACCAGCGGAATTATCAGCTGGGTATATTCATTGCCTTCTAAGAATTTGAAAATAGTCGCTTGGTTAACCAGCGGAATGTTAGCTCTTCCGCCCATCACCCGCAGATTTACTGAGTAGAGTGCCAGCATAACCAGGATACCAGCTAACAGGGGCTGAATCTTAAGCTGGGTGTGCAGCAAAGCGGTTACACACCCAGCCAAAAA